>JAFMJN010000135.1 GCA_017853435.1 Planctomycetota bacterium
GCCCGCCACGGCAAGTCCTCCGGAAAGGGTCGCGACGCGGGAGAGGATGATGCGCCGAAGACGCAAGTCCATCTTCTCCCGATGAGCGGCGGCGAATCTTCCGCCGCGACGGAGTTCCCCGAAGGCGTGTCCAACTACGCATGGATCGGGGCCGCGAAACTCCTCGTCGCGGCACGCGAGCACCCGACGGCGGCGGAGCGGCGTCGTAAGGAAGGAAAGGACGCGACGATCGCCGTCGAAGACGCCGTCGAATGGCGCGAGGGTGCGGAAGCGCTTTTCGTCGTCGATCTCGACGCGAAATCCGTGAGTCGTCTCCGCGACGCGACGTTCCCCGTCGCGTCCCTCGTCGCCGACGGCGTCGGCAAGTGGGCGGTGGTGGTGCGGCATCCGTCTCCCCGTCACGAAGTCGACGACACGACGCCGCCCGAAGTGATGTTGGTGGATCTCGCGGCCGGAACGGAACGTCCGCTGTTCACCGACCGCAAGTCGCGCCCCGGCGCGTTCGCCTTTTCTCAGGACGGCACACGCCTGTTCGCGCTCGGCAACCGCGGTACGGTCGACGGAGAGTCGAGCGCCGGGATCGTCGTCGCCGCCGTCGTCGACACGGCCGCGGGAACGTGGCGCGACATCGTCCATGATCACCCGCGAGGATTCGCCGATCCGCGGGTGATTCCGATCGGTGATGGATTCGTCGCCCGCGCCGCGGACGGCATGCGTCCGACTTGGCGTCGCTTCGAGCCGAAGGGGGCGACGTGGGCCTCGACGCCTCTCGAAGGCGAGGGCGTCGCACGCATCACGGAGATGTGGGGGAGGCCCGGCGCGTCGACGTTCGTCGTGCGGCGGTCGTCGGCTTCCGATCCCGGCGGTTTCGCCGTCGTGCGACTCGAAGGGCGTACGCTGAAGACGGAGCGAGGTCTCGACGTCGCGAAGGGCCCCGATTCGGCGCTTCCGAAAGCGAAGACGGAAGTCATCACGTTCAAAGGCGCGGGCGGCGACGTCGTCGAAGCCCTGCTCTACCACCCGCTGCGGCATCGCGAAGGAGAGAAGCACCCGCTCTACGTCCTCACCCACGGCGGACCGCACGCCGCGGATCGCGATGAATGGAACGACTCGTGGAGTTACGCCCCGCATCTCCACGCGCAGGAGGGCGCCTACGTCCTGTGCGTCAACTATCACGGTTCGAGCGACTACGGTCTCGCGTTCTCCGAATCGATCCGCAAGCGCTATCTCGAACTCGAGTTGATCGATCTCTCGGAAGGGATCGTGCACGTGACGAAGACTCAGCCGATCGATCCGAAGAAGATCGCCGTCGGCGGTTGGTCGAACGGGGCCATCCTTTCGATCGCGATGACGGCGTTGCGATCCACCCTCGCACCGGGCTACGACTTCGAGATCGCCGCCTGCGTAGCGGGCGCCGGCGACGTGAACTGGATTTCCGACATCGGACCCTGCGAGTTCGGCGTCGCCTTCGACACCTATTACATCGGCGACGTTCCTTGGCGGAATTTGGACACCTACATCCGCAAATCGGCGTTGTTCAAAGCGCCCGACGTCGTCGTGCCGACGTTGATTCTTTTCGGCACGGAAGATCGTGCGGTTCCCACGCATCAAGGGTGGGAGTGGTACCGCGCACTCCAGTACGAGGGGCGCACGGACGTACGCTTCACGCTCTTTCCCGGCGAGCCCCACGGATTGAGGCGACTTTCGCATCAGCGCCGGAAACTCGAGGAAGAGATGCGATGGATGGCGACGCACGTCCATCGGAAGAAGGACGTCGAGGCGGAGATCCCGGAAGGCTCGCCGCTGTGGGCCGCGATGCAGGCCGCGCAATCTCCGCGATCCGATGGTCGTCTCGGTGTCGCGACGACGCCCGTCGACGGTTCCGCGCCGATTCCGATGCCCGAAACCGTTTGGACCGGTCGCGCGTGGATGGGCCGATTCGAAGTGACGCGCCATCAGTGGGCCGCGTTCCGCAAGAGCGTCGCCGTCTCCGAAGCCGCCGCCGACCACCCCATCGCGGGAGTCGATGCCGCGTCCGCCGCCGCCTATTGCGAATGGTTGGGACGCATGACGGGACGCACGTTCCGCCTGCCGACCGAATCGGAGTGGAACGCGGCGCATGCGGCCGTCGGAGGGCGCGAGAACACGCTCGACGCGTGGATCGGAGCGATTCCGTCGCCGAACGAAGCGGCGCGTATTCGTGAAACGATCGCGGGGCGGGTATCCGGGCCGTCGGAGGTTCCGCCGTTGATCCTCGCCGTCGGTTCGCGCGATGCCCGCGCGTGCGGCGCACCGGGCAAAAAGGTCGCGATGTTCGACCTCGGCGGGAACGTCGCGGAATGGGTCACGTCCGACGACGGCAAGACCGTGAAGTCGGTCGGAGGCTGCGCGTGGACGTTCACGGGACCCGATGCGGAAAACACCGGGCGCGCCCCGGCCGCTTACGTCGGTTTCCGCGTCTGCGAAGTCCGCTGAGCGGCGAGTCCGTATGAAACGTCGAAAGGGGTGCCCGAGGGCACCCCTTTCGCATGTCGGAACGCGTCGATCAGCCGTCGGACTTCGGCTTGTCGGCGGGCTTGTCGTCCTTCTTCGCGGGCTTCTCGGTGGCCTTCTTGAGGTATTCGTCACCCTTGTCCGCGAACTTCTTGCCGCAGTCCTTGCAGCAGACGTTCACTTCGTGGCCCTTGAACACCACCGTCGTGCCCTTGCCTTCGAGCTTCGAATCCGAGACGGGGCAGTTGGTGTTGCCGACCTTCTTGGTTTCCGGATACGCCTTGGCGTAGGTCGCTTCGAGATCGGCCGAGGCCTTCTTGATGCAGCCCTTGCAGCAGAGATAGACGCGGCCCTTCGGCGTGTCGACGAAGAATTCCTTCTTCGACGGCTTCGACATGAACGGGCAATCCTTGTTCATCACCACGTCTTGGGCCGTCGAGACGGACACGAAGAGCGCGGCGAACATCACGATCGAGAGCAACTGACGCATGGTTTCCCCATTTCTCGGGAGGGTGGACGGCGCCAAAGCGAGTCCCCATCCGCACTTGGATGTCTGATCTTACGGATCAGGCGCCATCCTGTTTCCTCCATCGGCGGTTCCTTCTCTCGCCCTTGCGGGTCGTCCCGCATCGCGAACCTGTCGCAAGTCCCCGGCTCGCACCCGAGATCGTCGGGAATCCGAAAAAACACAAACTTCGCTGCGGGAGAGGTTTACCGCCGATTCACGGATGCCCGATTCGAAGAAGGGGGATGACCCCCCGGGGGCGTTAGATTACCCGTCTCCCACCGATGAACGCACTACCGTTGCCGCTCCTTACTTCGGCCCTCCCGGGGGTCTCGACCACCTTGGCGCCCTACTCGGCGACGTGGTGGATCTCGGGGACCCTGCTCGCCTTGGCCATCGCCGGGGAGAGCGCCGTGCGGAACCGTCGCCGCAACCGCCTGCAGGCCATGCTGAAGCCGGATCGCTTGGAGCGGCTCGACGCGTTCCTCGAACGCGAACTCGAGCTCATCGATTCGCTGGTGATCATGCGCCTCGTCGCCTTCACCGTGCTCATCGTCGGGACGGGACTCGGGGGGGAAGGCGCCTCCACGGAGCTCGCGGACGTGGCGTCTCGCCTCGGGGCGCTCCTCGGCGTCGTCATCGTCGGGTTCTACGGGACGATCCGCGAGGCGGTCCGCCGGATGCCCGAGCGGGCGTTGCTCCTTCTCGTTCCGTTCCTTCGGGTGACCGACTTCGTGTTGTCGCCCGTCCGCTGGGCGATGTCCCGCCTCGGCGCCGGATTGGCACGGGTTCTCGGTGTCCCGGAAGACCGCTCCGACGACGCGGCCGAGTTCCGGGACGGCGTGCTCGACGCGGTCAGCGAAGGCGAAAAGGACGGTGTCCTTCGCAAGGACGAAGCGGCCATCTTCCACAACCTCATCGGATTCCGGGATCGCCCGGTCGCCGAAGTCATGACTCCGCGCACCCGCGTGGTGTCCCTCTCGGTCGAAACCCCCTTCGCGGAAGCGGTGCGATCGGCCCACGACATGGGTCATTCCCGTATCCCCCTGCACGAAGGGACCGTCGACCGCATCGTCGGCATCCTTTTCGTGAAGGACCTCTTGGCCCATCTCGGCAAGTCCGAGGCCGAGTACCCGAAACTCCGGTCGATCATGCGGCCCGCGATTTTCGTGCCGGAAAGCAAGCCGGTTCCGGAACTTCTCCGTGAACTCCGCTCGGGGCGCGCGCATTTGGCGGTCGTCCTCGACGAATACGGCGGCACCGCCGGAATCGCGACCATCGAAGACCTGATCGAAGAACTCGTCGGCGAAATCCACGACGAGCTCGACACCGAGGAAGCCGCGGCGCCCGCGGACATCCTCGTGAAGGGTGATCGGGAAGCCGAAGTGTTGGCGTCGGTGCGCGTGGATGCCTTGAACACGCGTCTCGGGATTCAACTGCCCGAAGACGCGTCGTACGACACCGTCGGCGGCTTCGTCTTCGCCCATTTCGGACGCATTCCGCAGCGCGGCGACGCGTTCTCCAGCGACGGCGTCACCGTGACCGTTCTCGAAGCGGACGAACGCCACGTCCATCGCGTGCGCGTCGCACCGACGGCGGAGTGACGGAATGTCCGCGAAGGACCCCGGGGAAACGACCCCCGCTTTGGTGCTGAAGCGTCAGGACTACAGCGAAAACAGCCAGATCGCCCGTCTCATGACGCGGATGCGCGGAAAGGCTTCGGTTCTCGCGAAGGGGATCCGCAAGCCGAACCCGGAACTCCTCGGCGCCTTCGACTTGGCGCAACTCGGGGAAGCGACCATCCGATGGCGCAAGGGCGACAGCCTTCACCTCGTCACGCGATGGCGCGTGGTGACGGGCTTTCCGGGGCTCAGGAACGCGCTCGGGCGTTTTTACGCGGCCTGTCACGTCACCGAAGTGCTCTGCGAAGGCCACAGGGATCTCGATCCCGATACGGCCGCCTTCGATCTCGCCGTCGAAACGTTGGCCGCCCTCGAAATCGCCGAGCCGACCGCCGTTCCGGCGGTAACGGCACGCTTCGACCTCCGTTGGCTCGCGGGAGCGGGATTCGCCCCGGTCCTCGACGGCTGCGCCGTCTGCGCCAAGCCGGCACCCCCGAAGGCGGCCGTCAAGATCTCACCGGGACGCGGAGGCATCGTCTGCGGCGACTGCCTCGGAGGAACGACGCCGGGGCTCATCCCGTTGGCGTCCGCCGGCCGTCGATTTCTCCTCGCCGCCCGTGACGCGTCGGCGGCCGACGCTCTCGGCCTTCCCGCGGACGCGGCGGACATCGTCGCGGTGCGACGTGTCCTCGACGCGGCCCTCGAACACGTCATGGAGAAGGAACTGAAGTCGGCACGGTTCCTGCGCGAAATCGACGTTCAGCGAGCGAGCGACGCGTTGGTGTAGGTCTTGTCGCCGGTCACTTCCTTGACGAGGAAGGGCGCGAGCCAGGGCGGGATCGGTGCGACGGCGTGCTCGTCGGGGAGTTCGACCTCCGCCAACGCGAGTTCCCGATCCGTAAACACGTCGATTTCCCAAGTGAAATCGGCATGCGGCACGACGTAGCGCGTCTTTCGGATGCGGCGACCTTCGGTCAGCACCCACAGGTGCGCGAAGACCCGTTCGTCGGTTTCTTCTTCGATTTCGGTGCGTACGAGACCGGAGCCGAGTTTGACCGTGCGGTAGTAGCGGACCGAGCCGTCGGGGAAGACGCTCTTGCGAAGGCGCTCCTTCAACTTCCTGCCGGGGATGTAGCCCTGTTCGACGACGATCGCCGGGTGCCCGAGCGCCTCCGGCGGCGTGCCGCTCAAGAGGTACTTGCGTTCGATTTCGAGGTCGGCGTTGCCGGGGCGGTCGTCGGAGGGTGCAGTCACGCTCGTTTGCTCGGAAGCCGCAGGATCCTAGCAAACACGCGTGCGCCGTTGCTTGACCCGCCCCCCCTGCAGTCCTAGGATCGACGGCGGGTGCGGTGCATGGGTGACGTCCTTCGCGGTGACTACCGACGGGCGATGTCCGGAGTGTCCGCCGATCCGCCGGAGAGTCATGTCTTCCCGATCCCTGACCATCGTGTGCGCCTTGGCGCTCGTCGCGCTGACCGGTTGTTCCGCTCTCGGGCGCAAGGTCAATCAGGCGCTCCCGGAATTCATCCGCTCGGATCCGGGCAAGGAAGAGAAGGAACGTCTCGCGATCCTGCGCCGCGGCGTGATCGAAGTGACCCCCGAGCAGAAGGCCGCCCAAAAGGCGGCGTTCGACGTCGCCAAGGCCGCCTACGACGCGAAGGACTTCGAGGAAGCCGCCGAGTTGTTCGAAGAGTTCGTCGAGGACTTCCCGGCTTCCGAATACGACGAAGCGGCCCGTTATCTGTGGGTCGAAGCGTCCTTCCTCGACGAGGAGTATTCGACCTGCTTCTCCGCGTGCAAGTCCTACGCCCTCAACCACGCCATCTCCAATCGCTCGCGCGACGTCGAAGAGCGAGCGTTCCTCTCCGGTCGTGAGTACATCGAAGGGCGTCAGTCCGCGTTCTTCGGCATCTTCTCGAACGTCGGACGCGGCATCGAGATTCTCAAATGGGTCGTCTCCACGTTCCCGAACTCCGTGCGCGCGGCGGACTCTCAGTGGCTCCTCGCGCGTCACTATCTCGAAGAAGAGGATTGGGAAACGGCCGTCCCGAACTTCGATCTTCTCGCGAAGAACTATTCGAACTCGGAGTGGTATCCCATCGCCCGGTACAACCAGGCCTACTGCCGTTACCGTCGGGTGAAAGGCGATTTCTACGACCCCGCGATCAATCGCGAAGCGCGTAGTTACGTCGACGCCTATTTGAAGGACTTCCCGAACGGCGAGTGGCGGACGCAGGCGCAGGAGATGGCCGTGTGGCTCGAACGCACGGCCGCGGAGCGCCTCTACAACATCGCCGATTGGTACGAGGGCATGGGCAAGGCCTACAGTGCCCGCTACTACTATCTGAAGCTGGTGAAGGACTGGCCGAATTCGGACGCCGCGGCGCGTGCGAAGGTCCGTATCGCGGCGTTGGTGGATGCGGTCCCGGACGTCTCCGAGGAACAACTCGCCCTCGAAGAACGCCGTGCGGCGGCACAACGCGGCGACGGCCCCGCGTCCCGAGCCTCGACGGCGGAAACGCGCCCCGAAACCCGCGCTGCGGAAGGGCCGCGTTGATGCGGTCGATGCTTCTCGCCGTCGTCGTCGCGGTCATGGGCTGCGGCTACTCGACGGGGTCGTTGATGCCCGAAGGGATTTCGACGATCGCGGTAC
>JAFMJN010000136.1 GCA_017853435.1 Planctomycetota bacterium
CGGAAGGAACTGGAATCCTTGCGCGGCACCCCCGACTCACCCTTTTTCGGGATGGGGGGCTGCGACTACGAGTGTCATTTCCTCCCGGACGAACCGGGGATGCGACGATTCATGGTCGGCCTGTCCGGCCGCCCCGTCGGGGGGAGGCGCTTGGTGGAATTGCTCGGTTCGGCGCTCGATGCGACGGTCGGGGAGTCCGAAGGGGACGCTTTTCGGGATCGCAGTGCCCCGTTCGGGCCCGACGACGACGGTTCGTGAGTTTCCGAAGCACCGGGGCGTCAAGACCTTGCAAAGCGGGGTACCTTTCGGAGGTCCCTGCGGTATAGTGATGAGAGCGGTTCTCGTCTTGACGTACGTCGGGAGCCCCTGAGCCATCATGAAGGTCACCCTCATTCACTGGTCGCGCGGCGATCGTGAGTTCCACCCCGGTGTCGCGGCGCTTTCGGCCATCCTCAAGCGCCATGGGCACGAGGTGAAGGTCATCGTCGACGACAACACGATGACGCCGGAGTCCTACAAGGAACACATCGATTCATGGAAGCCCGACCTCTTCGGGTTCTCCTGCATGTCGTTCCAATGGGCTCCGGTCAGCGACCGGGCCCACTGGGTCAAGGCGGCCAACGGCCACCTTCCGGTCATCGTCGGCGGCTATCACCCGACGGCTCTCCCCGAGATGGTGCTGAAGCACCCCTGCATCGACTTCGTCTGCCAAGGCGAAGGCGATCTCGCCTTGGTCGAGCTCTGCGACCGCATGCAGTCGGGCGGCGATCTCAAGACGATCGCCAACATCTGGTACAAGGAGCGCGCCGGCGGTGGCGACGTGATCCATCGCAATCCGCTGCGTCCGCTCATCGACGACCTCGATACGCTCCCGGACTGGGATCGCGAGGCGTTCGACATGGATCGCCTCCTTCAGGACGTCGGAAAACTCGCCCTCGTTTGGGGCAACGAAATCATGCCCGTCTACGCGGGACGTGGTTGCCCGTACGCCTGCACGTTCTGCGCGAACTCGTCGTGGCTCATGATGTACCGCGGCAAGGGGCGGTTCACGCGCAAGCGTTCGGTCCGCAACGTGATCGACGAATTGAAGCGCCTGAAGGATCGCTACCGCATCAAGCGCTTCGAGTTCTGGGACGAGATGTTCTGTCTCGGCACCGGTTGGCTCGAGGAATTCTGCAAGGCCTACGCCGAGGAAGTCGGTCTTCCGTGGACGGCGTTCGTCCGCGCGGAAACGTGCACCATCACGAACCTGCGGATGATGAAGGCGGCCAACTGCCAGATCCTCGCCATGGGTGTCGAGGCGGGCAACGAGGAATATCGTCGTCAGCATCTCAAGAAGCGCACGACGGATCGCATCATCATCGAGGCGTTCGACAACTGCCGCGAGGTGGGAATCGAAACCGTCGCCTCGAACATCATCGGGTTGCCGTACGAAACGCCGGATCTCGTGCGCGACACCATCGCGCTCAACCGTCGTCTCGATCCCCACGCCCTCTACTTCTTCCACTTCACGCCGCTTCCGGGAACGGAGCTCTACGACGTGTGTGCGAAGGAAGGCTACCTCGCGGAAAACCAGGACTTCTGGTACGAATCCGCCGACACGATGATTCATCAGCCGTCCCTCACCGAAGACGATCTCGACCGCGTGTGGCGCGAATTCCGCGAACTGCAGCGCGAAATCGAGAAGAAGTACGAGTGAAGCGGGCGTGAGCCACGCGGCGGCCAACAGGCCGACGGTTTCCGTCGCCATCCTTTCGTGGAACACCGAGGCACTCCTTGCGGAGTGCCTCGACGCCGTTCGGGAGGCTTGCGAAGGAATCTCGTCGGAAACGATCGTCGTCGACAACGCCTCGTCGGACGGATCGGCCGCGATGGTCGAAAGCCGCTTCCCGTGGGTGCGTCTCGTGCGCAATCCCGTGAACGACGGGTACGCGAAGGGGGTCAATCACCTTCTCGCGCTCGCACGCGGAGAGTGGGTGCTGCTCTTGGGGTCGGACACCCGCCCCGAGCCGGACTCCATACGAAAGATGATCGCGTTCGCCGCCACGCGGATGCCCGGACTCGGGTGCGTGGCGCCGAGGCTCGTCAATCCCGACGGGACGATCCAGCGGGCGTGCATGCGGTGGCCCGGTATCGCGACGCTCCTTTGGTGGGACACTCCGCTCGGTGCCGCGTTTCCGAAGTCGAACGAACTCGTCCGGTACCAGTACCTCGACTGGGATCATCGTGGGACCCGTGAGGTCGAGCAACCGCCGGGAACGTGTCTTCTCGTCCCGCGATCGACCGTCGAACGCATCGGCACGATGGACGGCGACCTTTGGTTGTTCTTCAACGATGTCGACTGGTGTCGACGCATGCGCGACGCGGGACTCGCGCGTTGGTATCTCGACGAGGCCGTCGTCGTCCATCATCAGGGAGCCTCGACCAAGAAATACGCCGATTTCGCCCCAGAATGGCATCGGAATCGCATCGCGTATTACCGGAAGCATCATGGGCGCTTCGGGAAACTTCTCGCGAAGACGATTCTCGCGTTCGTCGGGATCCGCGAGATCTTCAGGGTGCGTCGCGGGTTGGGATCGTGGAAGGAAACACGTCCCCATGCGCGTCAGATCACGCGCACGATGACCGAAATCCTGAAGCGCTAGTTCCGTCGCGGGCGTGGTGCGACGATCGGATGTCCCGCGGCTTGTTCGCCGACGGGGTCGCAATCCGGTACGGGCAACGCGACGTCGGCGCAGAGCGCGGCGCGCCCCGCACGAACCCGTCGCACGGCTTCCGCGATTCCCGCGGCTCCTTCCGGCGGCATCGGGACGACGTGCTGACGGGTGACGTGCCCCGCCCGCGCGTAGATGCGCCACGCGTCGCGCGTCGTGTCGACCACGATCGCGTCACCGGGGAGAAGCGCCGTCGTGACGCGATCGAGTTCGAGGCGCGGATCCGGGGATTCCGGAAGGAGTCGGATGGGGCCGAGGACCACGGCGAGCAGGAGGGGTACCGCGAGGGCGCGCCCGAGAGTTCCGAGGCGTGCGCCGAGTCTCAGAAAACCGGCGATCGCGAACGTCCAAAGGACCGCGAGGCGGCCGTCTTCGAACAGCCCGCGCCCGTCGAGCGTGATCCCGAGGGGGACCCCGGCGCGGAAACCAAAGTCTCCCGTCGGCCAACGGGAACGGTCGAGGCAAGCGAATACCACCAACGAACCCAACACGGCGGCGTCGAATTTCCGTTTGCCGACGGGGCCGAACGGGAGGCTCGCCGCAAGTCCCAAGGCCGCGACGGCGGCCGCCGTCGGATCGAGCACGGCGAGTGCCGCCCCGGCACCGATCGCCGCGAGCATCGGGGCCCACGCGGGTGCGGGCACGAGCGACCACCACGCGAGAATTCCCGCCGGAACGGCGAGCCAGGTGGATGGAAGAAGGGGAGACGCCACGCCGGACAAAGCGCCGGGAAGGAACAACCCCGGAATCGCGATGCAGGCGGAAAGCGCGCCGCGACGGCGAGAGGCGTGGGCCATGGCGCAACCCACGAGCCACAGGAGGACGTAGCCGACGAGCCGCAGCGGGCGCTCCGTCGCGCCGACGATCCGGATGCAGGTGGCGAGGGCCGACGCGGAGGTCTCCGACGCCGTCGACAATGCCGTCGATTCGAGGAGTCCGAGGCGTTCGAGTGCCCCTACGACGTAAGGCGCTTCGGCGGGCAGATATGGGCGTCCGAGGACCGGGAGTGCCGAGCCGACGAGGAGGGCGCCCGCCGCGAGGCACCAAAAGGTGCACGACGAGGCGGACTTCGCGTCGTTTCCTTCGGGTGCCACCGTTGCCTCCGCGTTCATGGTGGTCGATCATACAAGGTATGCCGGAGTCCATCGCGCCCCCCGTGCTTCTCGTCGCCCAACGCGACGGGACGGAAGTCTCCGCGGAGACCGCATTTGCGGCCGGCGCGTTGAAACTCCACGGCCGCGTCGTCGTGCCTCTCGCGATCGATTTCGCGTCGAGCGAGGACACGCTCCCGGAAGCGGTTCGGACCCACCGCGCCTCCGATGTCGTGATCGTGTCCACCCTCGAAGGTCGCGAGACGGATTTCGCGTTGTCGGAGGCGGCACGCCGATCGGTGAGCGGGCGCGTCGTGGTCGTCGGCGACGCTTTGGCGCGCGTTCCGCTTCCACCGGGAGGATTCGGTCCGGGGGTCGACGTCGTTTCCGAGATCACTCCGGCGGCCTTCGCGATCTTCGGTGACGGCGTCGCGCGCGGAGGCCCCGAACGTGGTCCGTCGGATTTCGGCGCCTTCGGCGGCGCCGCATGTTTTCGTCGGGCGATGTCGACGTCGTTCCTCGGCGACGCCCGCGAGCTCCCGATCTACGCCGCCCGGCCGTCACGTCGCACGCTTTCGCCGGTTGCGGCGCTCGCCCGCTTCGAAGCACCGCTCGAATCGGAAGCGGTGCTTCTGCCTTCCGTGTCGATGACCGGATTGCGGGACTTCGCGGACGAGATCCGCGCGGTCGCGTTCCACGATCGTGATTTGCCGGAACGCGCGTGGCCCCTCGTCGAAGCCTGCGGCGCACGTGAACTTCCCGTCACGATTCGACTGCATCCTTCGCGGGCGTCGACGGACGTTCTCGCGACGTTGCGGGATCTCGGCGTTCGCCGCATCGCCTTCGACTGCGACGCGATCGCCGATCATCCGATTCCCGGCGCGACGGCGGACGCCGAATCCGTGGCGGATGCGTGTCGTCGAACGGAAGCGTCCGGAATCGCGGCGGCCGTCGTCTTCGTGGTCGGACTTCCCGGTGAGAATCCGGCGACGACCGATGCGCGTCTCGCCGTCCTGCGGGCGGCACCCGTCCGTCGGGTCCGGGTCGTTCCGTTCGAACCGACCGGCGGCACCGAAGCCTGGCACGCGTGCGTCGCCGCGGGCGTATGGCCGCCCGACGGTGACCTGTGGATTCGCGAAGTGCACCGGCCCCTTCGCCAGGCGCAGGTCGATCTCGAAGCGTACACGCGCATGGAGTCGGCGGCCCTCGAGTGGTTGGCCGAAACGGACGTCCGCGGACGGAGCGTGCGCGTATGACTTTCGCGCCTCCCTCCGATCCGGAACGTCGGACCTCGGTGCCGCAAGGACGGGTGCTCGTCATCGCCCCGCATCCGGACGATGAGACGATCGGCCCCGGGGGCACGTTGCGGCTTCACGCCCTCCAAGGGGACCCCATCACGGCGGTGTTCATCGCCTCCGGAATCGGTGGCGATCCCGACGGGCACTTCGGGCGTGAGGCTCTCCCGGAAATCCGGCGCCGCGAAGCGGACGAGGCCGCTCGACGTCTCGGGATCCGCGAGACGGTGTTTCTCGGATATCCCGACAATCTCGGTGCGGGCGATTTCGGAAAAGTGTTCGGGGATCTGCCTTCGGACCCGGTCGAAGCGCGTCGCGCGCTCGTCCACGGCATCAGCACGCTCGTCTCCGGTTTGGTCGACGCCCATCGACCCGACGTCGTCTACTACCCTTGGGACGGCGAGCTCAATCCCGATCATTGGATGGTCGGTCAGGGCGTGCGGAACCTGCTCGCCTTCGACCAAGCACGTCGTGACGGCGCATCGTGGTTGGGCTACGAAGTCTGGGCGGCTTGCCCACCCGACACCGTCGTCGACGTCTCCGACACGATGGAGGACAAACTGAAAGCCGTCGACGCCTACGCGAGCCAGTTGATTTACCGCGACTACGCGCCGCACGTACGCGGTCTCGCCGCGTATCGCGCGCTTCTGCTCGAGGCGGGGGCGACCTACGGAGAAGCGTTCACGGGGCGATATCGAGGAGCCGACGCATGAAGGTCCTCCAATGCGTCCACAATTATCCGCCGGAGTTTCGCGGCGGCGTCGAACGCTGCGTCGAGTCTTTGGTGGGCGATCTCGATGGACTCGGCGTCGAATCGGTCGTCTTGTCGGGGTCGGAGCGATCTTCGGAATTCGCGCACGCCGTCGCCGAAACGCATGCCGGAGTTTCGGTGAGTCGTCTCGTCGGCGGGAGGATCTTGCGACAACCCGCCGATCCGTTCCGGCCCGATCTCGCGCCGCTCGTCGATGCGACGTTGGACCGCGTGCGCCCCGACGTGGTGCACGTGCACCACTGGTGGAATCTCGGTAGCGATCTCGTACGACGCGCCGCCGCGCGCGGGATCCCGGCCGTCGTCACGCTCCACGACCATTTCGCGGGATGCGCGCGTTTCTTCCGCTTGCCGAACGGGACGCCGTGTACGCAGCCTCAGGGGGTCGACGCCTGCGGGCCGTGCCTCGCGCCCGACAATCCGTTGGACGCGATCGAATTGTACGCGCGGCTCGGCCGTCGCCACGACGACTTTCGTTCCGAACTCGCGTACGCGATGGGCGTATTCGCTCCGTCGTCGTCGCACGCCGACGTTCTGCGTCGCGTCTTTCCGGAAACACGCATCGACGTGCTTCCATTGGGCTCACCCGTCGTCGACGCCGTTCCGCGTCCGCGGCGGAGTCGCACGTTGCGCCTTCTCCACGCCGGCAACCTCTGCCGCTTGAAGGGCGTCGAATTCCTCGCCGACGTCGTCGCCCGCGCCAAAAACGCGGGAGCGGACGTGGCGTTGACGCTGGCGGGTCCGGAGGTCGAAGCGGGCATGCGACTCGACGGAGCGGAACGTTTCGGTCCCTACGATCGCGACGCGCTGCGCACGCTGGCCGCCGCGCACGACGTCGCGGCGTTGCCGAGTTTCGCACTCGAGTCCTACTCGTACGCGCTCGACGAAGTTCTGCGTCTCGGTATGCCCGTTCTCGTCTCGGATCGAGGCGCGATGCGCGAGCGTGTCGGGGGCCGTGGACGGGTTCTTCCGGCGGGAGACGTGGATGCGTGGGTCGCGTTCGTCGTCGAACTGGCCCGCGATCCGCATTCGCTCGATGCGATGATCGAAGCACCTCACGAGGCGCTCGCTTCGACCCTCGATCACGCCCGCGCCGTCGCGGACGTGTATGCCTCCGTTCGAGGGCGAATTCCTCGCACGCCGAATCTCGAGGCCGGTTCGTTGTCGCGTCTCGCCCATCTCGAAGGGCGCGTCGCGGACATCCTCACACTCGCGGGCCGCGCCCGCGGTCCGGAATCCCCATGAACGATCTCGTTTCCGTCATTACCCGCACGAAAGACCGTCACGCATTTCTCGCGGACGCGGTCGGAAGCGTCGCGAACTCGACGTGGCGACCCGTCGAGCACATCATCGTGAACGACGGCGGAGCCGACGTGTCGGCGGTCGTGGCACCGTACCGAGACC
>JAFMJN010000137.1 GCA_017853435.1 Planctomycetota bacterium
CCGGTGCTCGATGCTCTCGCAATCCGCTGGGTCGTGAGTGCCCGCCCCCTCGACGGGGCCACCGACTTCGCGAAATCCGGTCTTCGGCGTACGACGACGCGTCTCGACGACGGCGGCGATCTGCACGTCTACGAAAACCCCGATGCGCGACCTCTGGTCGAGGTGATGCGGGATCCGTCGCCGCTTCTTCCATCCGACGAGGGATACTTCTTCCCCGGTTGGCAAATGGCGGGCGTGGCCGAAGGTTGGCGCAACGGAAGTTGGAAGCCCGACCAACTCCTCCTCGCCGATCCGATCTCGCCGCCGCCGAGCGCGGAGCCGCCGACGCCCATCGCCGCCGACGCCGCCCGCATCGTCTCCCGTGATGCGGATACGGTCGTCGTCGAAGCGGCTCTGACGCGACCCGGTTGGTTGGTGCTTCGGGAGGCGCACGCGGAAGGATGGAAGGCGTCGGCGTCGGGCGACTGGCACAACGAAGACCTGAGTATCGAGCGTGCGATGGGCCTCTTCCGCGCCGTGGCCCTCCCGGCGGGCCGTCACACCGTCACGTTCCGCTGGTCTCCGTGGTCCGAACGCATCGGCTTCATCGTGGCGGCCGCCGCGCTTTGCGCGCTCGTTCTCGTCGGCCGCATGTGCGCCCCCGGAGACCCGCTTCCGTGAGATCGCCGTCTTCGGCGTGGGTCCTCCTCCTCTTCGCACTCGCGACCGCCCTTCCTTTCCTACCGACGGGCCCCGGGCTTCGATGGCTGCCGATGGACCCGAACATCGCGCCGCCGTTCGTCGAATCGGCGACGTCGGCTCCCGGCGACACGTCGGGGTCGGACCTCCCGGCCTTCACGTGGCCGAATCTCGTTCACGCGGCGCGCCATCGGGTCCTTCCGACGCTGCTCGGAATCGCCGACGGCGACCCCGGCGCCCTCCACTGGAACCCCGGGCAATTGTGCGGGACGCCCTTTCTCGCCACGCAGAACACGTTCGCGCTTTCTCCGGTGAACCTTCTGCCGTGGCTCGACCCTCCCGTCTTCCAGTTCGCCTTGGTGGCGTGGATCCACGCGTTCCTCGCCTGCGTCGGATGTTGGCTCTTGTACGGATCGCTCACCGGTGATCGCGGTGCGGCGGCCGTCGTCGCGGGGCTTGCATTCGGTTGCGGTCCATGGATGACCGCGCACCACGACACGCTCGCTTCGATGACGGGAGCCGCGGCCCCTTGGCTCTTTTGGTTCGCACGGCGTGTGGTCGACGACGGCGGCCCTGGAAGCCGTCTCGGGACGGCGACGACGTTCGCCGTCGCGGCCTTCGCGGGGATGATTCAGCTTTTGCAAGTGACCTGCGCGGGACTTCTCGCGGCCCTTCCGTGGATGCTGCCGAAGGGCGCTTCACGGCCGCGCCTGCGGGTGGTTTCCCTCGCGTGCGCACTCCTCCTCGGGATCGCCCTCGCGGCCCCCCAACTCCTCCCACTCGCCGAGATCGCGGTGGAGGCTCCGCGCGCCCGATCCTCCGCGGCGCTTCAGGAGAAATTGGCGATCCCGCCGTCGGAATGGCTCACGTTCGGAATCGCGGAGTACGCGGGAACCCCACCGGCGATGGCCCGCGCGGGCCTCGAAGAAGGACGCGCGATGCCCGCGGAAGACGGATGGCCGACCGCCCGTCTTTTCGGCGCGCGCACGACGGGAGGAGCCACGTACATGGAATCCGTAGGCGGCCCGGCGGCGGTCGCCCTCGTCCTCGCATGGCTCGGTCTGATCGCCGGCGCGGGGCGCGTCCGCGTGATCGGATCTCTGCTCTTCGTCGTGGGGTTCCTCGTGGCGACCCACACGCCCCTCTTCGCATGGATCCAGTCCATCCCGACGGTGGCGGTCGGCAACCCGCGTCGTTGGTTGCTGCTTTGTGCACTCGGTTCCGCGCTGCTCGCAGGTGAAGGTTCGCGCGTGCTCGCCGAAGCCGGTACCGCGCGACGACGGATGGCGATCCTCCTCGCTCTACCCGCGCTTCTCCCCTTCGTGATCGCATTCGTCGCCCCCGAGACCGCGGCGGCGTGGCTGACGCGTGCGACCGGCTGTGCGCCCGACCTCGCACGGGTCAACGTCGCGAGTCTCGTGGCGGAATTGTGGCCGACGGCGACGGCACTCGGACTTTCCTTCCTTTTCATCGAACGACGCATCGGCCCCGCGGCGTGGATCGTGCTCATCATCCTCGAGTCCGCGGTTTTCGGTCATCGGGTGAATCCTTGGATCCCGTCGAAGGATCCGTACCCGCCGACGCGCACCACGGCGTTTCTCGTCGCCGACGCCGATCGCGAGCGCCTGCCGCAAGGCAAGGGATCGGGGCGCGACGTGCCGTGGCGTGTGGCGCGCATCGAAGGCACCGATCCGCAGACGTGGCTTCCGCCGCTTCCCCCGAACACACCGATGCTCTTCGGGCTGCGCGATGCTCAGGGCTACGAGGGCCTACTTCCTCGCCGCTACGAAGAGCTGTGGAATGCCATCGAACCCGGCTCGGTTCACGAACATCACTATCCGAAGCCGCTCGGTCGTCCCGACCTCGCCCGCCTTCCGATCTTCGATTTCATGGGCGTGAAGTGGTTCCTCGCGACCCGTGCCGACGTCCCCCCCGGAACCGTGCGACGATTCGCGGACGCCGCAGAAAAAACCGCGGCCTTTGAAAACCCCGATTGGCGACCGTGGGCGTCCACCGTCGGTCGAATTCGCGTCGTCGACGACGACGCGTCCGTGCTGAAGGCGTGCGTGGATCCCGCCTTCGATCCGTCGCGCGAAACCGTGGTCAAGAGATCCGAGATGCCCGAGGATCTTTCCGCGGGGTCGGATTTGCTCGCGTCGGCGTCGAACGTGCGCGTCGAACGGCTCGCGACGGCCTCCGCGACGTTCGCCGTGACGTCGGACGCCCCCTGCATCCTGACGATCGCGGAGACGTTCCATCCCGGGTGGCGCGCTCACGACGGAGACGGCCGCCCTCTGACCCTGTTTCCCGTCAATCACGCCTTCCAAGGCGTGTTCGTGCCGAAAGGCGTCTCCACCGTCGTTTGGTCCTTCCGCTCTTCCGCGTGGACCTTCGGCATCATGATCGCGATCGTGGGACTCTCCGTGCTCCTTGCCGATGGTATCCTGTTCCGTCGTCGCAAGTTGCCGCCATGTACCTAGGTCATCGCATCTCCGTCATCATCCCCGCCTACAACGAGGAGGAGACCATCGCGGAGGTCGTGCGCGACTTCAAGTCCCACGCCGCGGTCGACGAAGTCCTCGTGGTCGACAACAACTGTCGCGATGCGACCGCCGAGCGGGCGAACGCGGCGGGCGCCCGCGTGGTACGGGAATCGGCACCCGGATACGGTTGCGCGTTGCGATGCGGTCTCGATGCTTCGACGGGCGACTGGCTCGTTCTGGTCGAAGCGGACGGTTCCTTTCGTGCCCACGACTTGGACAAGTTTCTCTGCTATCTCCCCGACGCGAATCTCGTGATGGGAACGCGCACGACGCGGCAGATGGTGCAACAGGGTGCGAACATGCCGTTCCACCTTCGTTGGGGAAACGTCGTCGCCGCGAAGATCCTCGAATTCCTTTGGTACGTCCCGCACGAGCCGCGCCTGACCGACGTCGGCTGCACGTATCGAGCGATGACGCGCGACTGCTGGAACTTCATCCGCGGAGGGCTCACCGAATCCGGCCCCGCGTTCTCCCCCGAAGTCATGTGCGAGACCCTGCGACACGGATTGCGGATCATCGAGATTCCGGTTCACTACTTCAATCGTGCGGGCGGTTCGAGCAAACATTCGAAGAACTTTGCCGCCATCGCGCGCACGGCGCTCAAGATGCTTCGTGCGATCTTCCGCAAACGCATCGAGTCTTCCGTGCCCCGCGAGCGCCGCGCGGAAGCCGCCCGCCTCGTACCCGACAAGGGATAAATCCCCTTCCGCAAGGCGATTGCGACCGAGATTCCTTGGCTTCGAGGGCCGACTCGGGTGTACAATGACGAGACGGATTCCGACGTGTTTTCCAACCTATTGAAACGTCTTCTTCCCGTCGCTCTGCCGCTTCTCGCGGCGGCGGGCGCGGCGGCCCAGTCGATGCCTTCGGCGACTCCGGGCGGGTATGAAGTCGGTACCTATTTCAACGGTTTCCAGAGCCCGCTCACGGCGATCTGTCTCGATCCGACCAACCGCGTGCTCGCCGCCACGATCGACGGCGAGATCCACGCACTCGTCGATACGAACAACGACGGCGCCGTCGACGCGACGTCGCTTTTCTTCAACGGCGCGGCGAACGGCGCGTTGGTGAGCGTCACCGACATCCGTTGGATGTTCGGCAAGCTCTACGTCAGTCATCTCGGGAAGGTGTCGACGCTCGAAGACACGGACAACGACGGCGACGCCGACATCCTCACGGACATCGTGACGGGACTCCCGTTCGGCTTCCATCAAAACAACGGGTTGATCGAAGACGGCCCCGCGCACTTTCTTCTCGCGATGGGTTCGGCGACGGACTTGGGGCCGGAAACGAATCCCCTCAATGCCACGCTTCTTCGCTTTCCCGCGAACGGTGGTGCTCCGGCGATCCACGCGACGGGCCTGCGCAACGTCTTCGGTCTCGCCCGCCATCCCGTGAACGGGGATCTCTACGTCGGCGACAACGAGTGGAATCTGCACCCGTCCCTTCAGCTCGAAGGCGACGAATTGAATCGAATCGTCGCGAACGGGAACTACGGATATCCCACGAAATTCGGCGCACCGGCGCCGGGGCAGTCGTTCACGGCGCCCGTCCTTCAACTGCCGCCGCGCGTCGCGCCGTGCGGGGTGGAATTCAATCCGAACAACGGGATCTCGGGCTACGCGGAAGAGTTGTACATGGCGCTGTTCTCGACGAACGTCGCGACGATCGTCCGGATCCCTCTTTGGTACGGGTCGATCTCGGGACTCCCCGCCGGAATTCTCGAGAGTTTCGCGACGGGATTCGTCAATCCGATCGACCTCCTCTTCCTCGTCGACGGCTCTTTGCTGGTCGCCGATTTTTCGGCGCAGGCGATCTTCCGCATCAGCCCACGCGGAGGTGCCGTGTTGACGGTGACGACGCCGCCGACCATCGGTACGACCGTCGGTGTTCGTCTTTCCGCCCCCGGGCGTTCGGGCGGCCTCGGTTACATCCTCGCGTCCGACGCGGCCGCTCCGGCCTATCCCTTGGCCCCGGGACTCGACCTGTTCATCAACGTCGCGTCTCCGGTGTTCTCCTACGCGATCACGCCGGGGAACGGCATCTTCAATTTCCCGCTGCCCGGAACTCTCAACGCCACGGCGGCCGTGACCGGATCCATCGCCGTTCCGAACGTTCCCGCGTTGATCGGCCTTCGGATCCATCTCGCCGGTACGGTTCTCGATCCCGTCTCTCTCGCGCCCCTCGCGACGACTCCCGAACAATCGCTGTTCTTCATCCCGCCGTTCTGAAAAGCGCGGCGCGGGCCGACGCCGTCCCACGGACGACGGCGACCCGCGCTCAAAACGTCGTGGAATCGGCTCCGCGACGGAATCAAATGGCGACCCGACGATCTCCCGTGTGATCCGATCGAACACCGTGCCGCTGAAGCCGTGACCGTTCGTCCACCTTGGACGCACGAGCCGCACCGTGTCCCGAACGAACCCCGACGGTCAATCCTGGGGCCGCGAGCGCCTTGCCATGGGGCTGACAACTCGCATACCCCGATCTTCGGACGCGCGACGGAGGACTTGAGGGGCTTCCGTGAAACCCGAAACCCGCGCGCGGCGGAACTTGACGAAACGTGTCGGAACGGGCGAGATGGTGGATATGCAGGAACTGGTGGGAGTGATCTTGTCGGCGGGAAAAGGGTCGCGCATCGATCCCTTCAACGCACATTGGCCGAAGCCTTTGCTTCCGATCGGGAATCGTCCGATCATCGGCCACCACTTGGACCTTTTCCGCGGCCTCGGCATCCGGCGCAGCGTTCTCGTCGTCGGGCACCTGATGGATCGGATCATCAACCACTTCGGACGCGGCGAAGCCGAAGGGCTCGAAATCCGCTACGTCGAGCAGCAGCAGACTCTCGGCATCGCCCATGCGGTCGGCAAAGCGGAACCCTTGGTGGACGGACCGATCCTGCTCTGCCTCGGCGACATCTTCTACCTGACCCACGGAATTTCGCGTCTGCTCGAACGCTACAAGCGCGGCGACGTTTCCGCGGTCCTTGCGGTAATGGACGAACCGGACGTCGCCGCGATGCGCAAGAACTTCTCCGTCGAGGTCGGCACCGACGGCTACGTCTCCCGCGTGGTGGAGAAGCCCCGTTCGCCCACGACACGGCTCAAAGGGTGCGGGATCTATCTCTTCGGACCGGAGATCTTCGACGCCATCCGAAAAACTCCACGCACGGCGTTGCGCGACGAATACGAACTGACCACCAGTCTTCAGATTCTCATCGACGACGGTCTCAAGATCGCCGCGGAACGGGTGGTCGATTGGGATCTGAACGTGACGTTCCCCAAGGACTTGTTGCTCGGGAATCTCCACTGGCTGATGCACTCCGGCAAGGAGTGCGAAGTGCATCCGACCGCACGCGTCTCTCCGGACGCGCGGGTGGTCCGGTCGGTCGTCGGTGCCGGAGCCGTGATTCCGGCGGGAGCCGTCGTCGAAGATTCCGTCGTACTTCCGGACACGCTCGTGAGCGCGGAGGAACCGCTGCGCCGCGCGATCTGTTCGCCGGAAACCGTGATTCGCTGCTGAATTCATGACACGCCACGGTCGACTTCCGCGCCTCGGCGTCGTCGCCATCGTCCTCGGCGCGCTGGCGGCGTATCTCCCCTACGCGGACGTTTGGTTTTTGAAGGACGACCTCGCTCTCGGGCTGCTCGCCGACGGCGGCGATCCGATCACGTGGAAAGGCACGGTCTCCTTCGACGCGTTCGTGCGGCACATCCTTTGGCCGACCGGACAAACCCACGATCAGTTTTGGAGACCGCTTCCCGTCTTCCTCGCTTGGATCGATCTTCTCGTCGCGGGGCCCGACCCCGCGTACTTCCGCATCGCCAACATCGGACTCCACGCGGTCAACGGCGTGCTGCTCGCCGCCCTCGTCCACCGACTGCTGCGGGGACGGCATGCGATCGGAGCGTGTCTGATAGGACTTTTGTGGACCATGAATCCGATCCACGGCGAAGCCGTCCTGTGGATCACGCAACGCATGGTGGTGCTCTCCGCGACCGGGACGCTCGTATGTCTCCTCGCTTTCGACGCTTGGCTTGAAAGTCGTCG
>JAFMJN010000012.1 GCA_017853435.1 Planctomycetota bacterium
GCCGGGCGCGAGAGCATCCACCGACTCGCGATTGCAACGCTCGAGAGCGCCGTAAGCGCGGGCGAGATCGCCTCCTCGATACAGCGACTCCGCCATCATGTAGCGCGCGAGCGGAGCGAACGGAGAACGCGCGAGTTCACGATCGAAGCGCTGGTAGCTGGCGACCGCGACGTTGTACCGCCCCTCGAGACGCGCCTGCTTCGCACCGATGAACACGCGTTCGTCCGCCTGCAACGGTTTGAGACGCGGATCGGCCTCGATGCCGGGGAGGTGCGTCAGACACGTACCCGCCGCGAGCGAGGCGACGACGGGACGCAAGGGTTCGACGACGCGCGTCACGTCGGAACGTTGGGCGACGTCGTGAAGCTGCTCGACGAGACGTCGGTCGGCGGTACGCGCCATCACGTCGCAGAGGCCGTGGCGAAACGCGTCGGCCGCCTGCAGGTACGCGGCGATGGTCCGACCGTACTCGGGATGCGATTCGACGCCCTCGGCCCGGAGCCGGGCGGAGAGTCCGTCCAAGTCGAGCCGTGCGAGATCGGCGACCAACAAGGACTTCGCCCGCTCCCCCGCCGATTCGGGCATGTACATCGCCGAGCGGACGAGCAGATCCGTCGCGTCCACGTGATCGCGGAGCGCCGACGGAAGGAATGCGGAGGCCAAGGGCGGATCGGTGGTGCGTACCGCCGTCGTCCCCACCGGGTTCGTTTCACGGGCGATCCGGAACGTCATCGAGTGGGACAACACCAATCCACCCACGATGACGGCGGCCGCGGCCCAACGGCGGAACCGCGACGGAGACGCCTCGCGGCGGTCCCCCATCCCCGGCAATTCGGGAGGCAATTTGAACTTCGGAGGAGCGGCGAACTTCGGTTCGACGTCCCGCACGCGGGTGAACAGGCTTCGATAATCCGCGAACGCGCGTTCACACTCCGCGCAGTCGACGAAATGCGCGGACACCGCGTCGTGATCGGCGCGCGTCGCACGGCCGTCGATCACTTCCGACCAACGTGTTTTCAAGGTCGCGCAATCCATCTCAACCCCTCAGCACGGCCTCGAGCGACGCGTCGCCGAGGTAGTCTTTGAATTTCGAAAAGAAACTGTCGCGCGCACGCGACAACCGCGACGACACCGTCTTGACCGGGCAACCGATGACGTCGGCGGCCTCTTCGTACGAAAGTCCTTGGAGCGCACACAGCACGAACACCTCGCGCAACTTGGGCGAAAGAGCGTCGGTCACCGCGGCGACGCGGTCGGCGAGTTCCCCCGAGAGCACGCGGTCCGCGGGCCGATCGTAGGACGGCGTCGCGGGTTCCACCGAAGGCACGCCGTCGTCGTCGTCGGACGGTCCGATCGGCACGAAGTGAATCTTCTTGCGACGCAACCAGTCGATGCACGCGTTGCGCGTGACCGCGTAGACCCAAGTGAGGAACTTCGCCTTGGGATCGAACGACTTGGGGCTGCGATAGACCTTGAGGAAGACTTCCTGAAGCAGATCGTCGGCCGCATCACGGTCGCCGATGAATCGGGCGATGAAGACCCGCAGACGGGCGGCGTGCCGCTCGTAGAGCGCGTCGAATGCGGCGAGATCGCCGTCGACGAGACGGGCCATCAAGACCTCGTCGGTCTCCACGTGATCGTTCAGGAACGTCTCCCGAGGTAGGACTCGCAGTGTACTCATGGTCGCCGGGAGCCTCCGAAGGAGTCTCGCCGAGCCCTCTCTACGGATGCTCCCGAGGCACACTCCGACGGATTTTCGGGTGTTAACGTGCCTCGCATGGTCGAAATCTCCGACACCCCCACGGCTCCCGGTTCGACCCCTTTCGGCAAGGACCGGCTCGTCCAAGGAATCATCGAACCGGAGGAAGTCCGGATCCTCGCCGTGGATGCGACCGCCACCGCCTTCGAGGCGGAATACCGCCACCTTTCCGGACGATGTTCGGCGGAAATCGTCGCCGACCTTTGCGCCGGCGCCGCCCTCCTCGGGGCCGACCTCAAGAACGACGAACGCCTCTCCTTCCAAGCCCGTCTTTCGGGGCCGATCGGGGGGTTCCTGTGCGAAATCGACCGTGACCTGAACTTCCGGGGCAGCACCCACAAAAAGACGGTTCCGGATCTGGATGCCGAGAGCGGCCGGATCGCGGACGCCATGGGGAGCGGAAGCCTGCAAGTGCTTCGCTCGACGGCGGCGACCATCGTCTATCAGGGGATCACGACGATGGAGGCGGGCTCCGTCGCCGCCGATTTCGAGCGCCACCTCTCCGAATCCCAGCAAGTGGCGTCCGCCCTCCTCCTGCGACACACCTACGACCGACAACTCGTCTCCGCGCAGGGTCTCCTTCTGCAGGCGCTCCCGAGCGCGACCGAGTCGGCCTTCGAACGCGTCACGATGGAAATCCGTCGTCGCGCCGACGCCCTCGACGCTTGGCCCCGCGACCCCGAAGCGCTGCTCGCGACCGTCTGCGCGGGATTCGGTCTTCGCACTCTCGGGACGCGGGACGTGCGCTTCCGGTGCCGGTGCAGCCGCGAACGCGTCGTCGACATGTTGCGGGGCATGGGACCGCCGGAAGACGGATCGGGGTGGCCCGAAGTCTCGCGCGTCGGCTGCGCCTTCTGCGGCGACGTCTTCGAAGTCCCGCCGTCCGAACTCGTCTAACGCTCGGCGTCGAAGAGTGCGGGATGGGATGCGCCGATTCCGGCGTCCCGCAAGGCGTCGCGAACGGGCTTGTTGTTCTCGAGCGCGAGTGCGTCACGGAGTCGCGCGGTTCCCGAGGGCAGTGCGATCAAACGCGCGACCACCCTCTCGACGGCGCCGACTCCGGAGTCCGCGACGCGATCGACGGCGATGCACAGTTGGGCGAAAAGACCGAACAGAGGATCTTCGCCCAACTCTTCGGCCAACGCGACGGCACGACGCGCCGAAAGATCCGCCGCGTCCCAACGACGCCGTTGCCGTTGAACGTAGGCGAGATTCACGTGGGCGAACACTTGGGCGCGACGTCCGTCCTCGTCCGCGTCGCGACACGCGAGCGTCCGGAGAAAGGCGGCTTCGGCGGCGTCCACATCCGACTGCCAAAGACGCACCGCGCCGAGCAAGTTGAGCACGCGCGGAAGATGACGGGTCGCGACGCGCGACGCGGCCTCGCACACCTTCGCGGCGACGTCGAGTTTGCGTTCGCGCGAGCGTGCCGCATCGTCGATCACGTCGCGAAACTCCGCCATGTCGTGCCCGGACACCCGCGACGACCCCGCCCAATCTTCCGCGTCGTCGACCATCTCCGCGCCTTGACGCGCGAGGTCTTCGGACGCGCCTTCGGGCGCGGCGACGGGGACCATGTTGTCCGTATTCGCCTCCGGATCGACGCGCTCGCGAATCACCGCCAACGCGAGTCCGTGCATCGCGATCGCGAGTTCGTCGAGCGTCTCGCGCAGATAGGCGCTTTCGGGAATTTCGAGGACGCGGAAGAACCCCGCAAGGCGCGTGGCGCAGGACGCGCACCCGCCCGCATGCTCCGACAACGACGCCACGTCGAACCGAGCCCGCGCCTCGTGGTCGAGGAACGCGTCGAGATACGCCGCAACGTCGCCGCAGGTCATGCGGGAACGCGATGATGATTCAGAACGAAACGAAGCGCGGTTTCCCACTTCTCGACGAGTCGCCCGAGACCTTCTCCGGTGGAACTCCGGATACGGAGATCCTTCGCGTCGACCACCTCGCGGATCTGTTGGAGGACCCGCGCGACGTAGCGGGTCGGCGGCTCCGCACCGAATACGCTGCGGGCGGACTCGGAGAGAAGAATGTGGAGCGCCTTCAGATACTCGCGCTTCGCGGTCTTTTCGTTGACGTGGAGTTTTTCGGCGATCTCCGACCAACCGAGATTTCCATGTCCGTCGAGTTCGCCGTCGAGTTCCGCGAGCATCGCCACGAGCGGGTGCCGACCGAGAGCTTCGTCGGCGAGCAACGGCGCCGCCGCGCCACCCGCTCGGTTCTTCGCGAGATAGACGACCTGCTGCGTCGCGCTCAACTTCTTCGCGAAGATCGCCATCATGAGTCCGACGCGATCCGTCGGCTCACCGTCGACGCCGGCCTCCGCGGCGACGGATTCCGGATCCGCGACGACGCGAACATGATCGAGAGCTTCGGCGGAACGCCGATGTTCCGCGGTCCGGGCCTTGCGGAGTTCGTTCAGGTAGTCGTAGGTCAGACAGAAAACGCGGCCGTCGGCGATCTTCGCCTTGCCCCGCGCCGTCATCGCCTTCAATCCCGCACGCCCGGTGAAGGACTCGAGCAGATCGGCGTGGACGGCGCAGTATTCGACGGACTGGTGAGCGAAACGACGTTCGATCACGCGGAGGCCGTGGAAATAGAGTCCGACCTGAAGGAACTCGACGACACCTCCGAAAATCCAGTCGGTGCGCACGACGGCGTCGCCGACGACGTTCAGGAGATACGACGGCTGCCAAAGGACGGGACCGAGGCGTTCCCGCGCGGATTCGAGGAGCGCAGCGAAGGCGGTCGCTTTGGCGCGGACGCGTTCGGGGGCATCGGGGGCTGCGAGGACCGCGTCGACGGCATCGCACAGCGCGGCGAAGCGCGCGAGCAAGTCGCGGCGTTCGCCGACGTCGTGAGCCGCCGGGATGGCCTCCCGGAGCCGCTGCAACGTATGGGACATGGCAGGTGCTCCGGTAATCAGTTGACGGGGATGAGGCCGGTCGGCCCCGACGCGATGAGGACCCACTCCGCACCCGGCGTCACGACCGGTGCCACGAGAGACGCCCACGAATACGGGAACAACGGCCACGACGTACCGGGGATCGGCATCGTGGACTGTCCACCGCCTTCGATCGACGGGAATCCCGGCGCTCCGTCCGCGTAGACGATGGAACGAATGCGCCACGAATCGCCGACGAGAATGGCGTTCGTCGCCGCGTCGTACGCGGCGACGTGGACGTCGATTCGGAAGTCCGCACCGACGTTCAACGCGGCGAGCGCGACGGACGTCCGTTGCATGCCGCCCGCGTCAAAGACGAAAGGCGACAAGAGCGTCGCCACGGGAACGAACGGATTCGAAGCGTCGTAGATTTCGAAGTACCAGGCGGCGGGTGCCCCGGGATCTCCCCACGAGGTGGCTTTGACTTCGCCGCGATCGTAGTCGGTGACGAGCTCGACCAACGGAACCATGCCCGTGGACGGCGGCGGAACGGAGTTCTCCGTGGCGACGACGGGTAGGACTCCCGTCAACGCGATCAGAACGGCCACGAATGCGACGAATCGACGGACCATGATGCGACCTCCGTTCCCCCACCGCGTGACGCCGTGTCACCCGAGTCCGAAACCTCGACGCCGGCGGGGGATACGCTGAGTCTACCCCGGCACCGGGGGGCGTCCGCAAGCCTATCGTCGGGCGCGGAGGAGACCGGCGAGCAACAACACCGCAGCTGCCGCAGGTGCTTGCATCCTAAGGACTTCCGACCATCCGAGGGCCGTCTTCTCCGCGAGGATGTACGCGGAAAGTCCCCAAAGCAGGATCCCCGAAGCGACGATCCCGACGACGGTCGCGGGCGAAGAAGCGGGCATCCCGAGGAATCGGCTGTCGGCCCGACGCACGGCGGCGCGCAACGCGCCGCCGCATTCCTCGATCATCCGCGCCACGTCCGACAACTTTCCTTCGAGCGTCGCATGCCCCGACTCGACCGCGGTGCGATCGTCCGGCGTGATCCACGCGTCGATGTCGAGCGTCGTCGACTTCTCCTCGGCTTCCTCTTCGAGCCGCTCCGACTCGCGGTTGTAGTGACGCTGAAGTTCCTCCCAACGATGTTCGACGTCGCTGAGGGCTTCGGACAACGCGTCGAGCGCGCGGCGACGTTCCGCCGCATCGGAGGTGTCGGAGGCGCGGTGAAGGCGGGCGAGGAACGATCCGAGTTCACTTTCGAGTGCGAGGGCACCTCCGGTCGTCGACTCGATGAGCGCCGTCTGCGCGCGGAACATGTCGCGCACCACGATGCGCGGATCGACCGCGTGAATCGACGGAACCTCGGGAAGAGCGTCCGGCGCCTCCTTCGATGCGGGGCGCCCCGGTGCGACGTCGAGAGGCGACGCGCCGCTGCGCGGACGCTCCGGCACCGCGGACTGTCGATGTCCGCACGATTCGCAAAACAACGCCCACGCACCGATCGGCGCGCGGCATGCTTCGCAGAATCTGAGGCGTTCTTCCATGGGCCTAGTGTGGCGGTTCGTGGACGGAAGTCAAGGCGAGCGCGGGAGTTCGCCGTCCTGCCACCGGGCACCTTGCGGGCCGATTTCGCGCTTCCAAACCGGAACTCGCTTCTTCAACGCGTCGATGATCGCGAGTCCGCATGCGAAGGCTTCGGCTCGGTGCGCGGAACCGACGGCGACGATCAAACTCGTGTCACCGACGCCGAGCATTCCCGTTCGATGCAGAACCGTCACCGCGCCCACGGCGTGTGTCGTCGCACATTCGCGGGCGACGGCTTCAAGTTCACGACGCGCCATGGGTTCGTAGGCCGTGTAGTCGACGGCTTCGACGGCACGTCCCTCGTGGAGGTCGCGGACGTTGCCCCAGAACACGAGCACGGCGCCGTGGGCCGGATCTTCGACCTCCCGCCGCGCGGCTTCCGCGTCGAGCACCCCCGCGACGACGTCGACGCGAATCTTCATCCGCCGCTCACCGGAGGGAGGAAAGCCACTTCATCACCGGAGCACAACACCGTCGACGTCGTCGCGTAGGCGCGATTCACCGCGACCGCGACGTGGTCGAGACGCCCGGAGAGTGCCGGATGGACGTCGGTGAGAAGCGCGGCGAGTCCGGCCACGGTCGTACCGTCCGGAACCGCGATGCCGCGGATTTCCTGGGGAACATGGTCGGTCAAGGAACCGAAGAAGACGACGTCGAGATGCACGATGATGTCGGACCGCTTGACGGCGGCCCCCCTGCGCGGGCATCGTACGTCCCCGGTGCGTTCCAAGAAACATCGCCGACATCCCCCATGACGACACCCTCCGCCGCTCGCCGCGTCTTCCTCTTCCTGCTCCTCGTCGCGATGCCCTACGCACCGCTCACGGCGCAATCCCCCGCGAAAGCGAAGCCGCGCGCGCCGAAATCGCTCACGCTCGACGACGTTCTCCTCAAGGCCGGCCAATTCGCGCCGCGTCTCCCGCAACAAATGCAGTGGCACGCGGACGGACAACGCCTCGTGTGGGTCGAGAAGATCGGTGACGTCGACGGGGTTTGGGCGCGCGCCTTCGACGCCCCGGAGGGGACCAAGCCCGAACTCCTCGCATCCACGACCGACATCGCCTCCGCACTTTCGCTCGAAAAACCGCCCGCGATGCCGCGCGTCGAGATCGCCCGCGACGGGAAGTCGCTGAGGTTCGACGCACCGTCCGCAGCCGCCGGGAAACCCGCCACCGTCGTCCGATGGGACTTCGACCTCGCGACGAAAAAGGCCGAGCCGGTCCATGCGGTTCCCGCCGAAGCGAGCGTCGTGGTCGCCGACGGCAAGGGAGCCGTGGCGTTCGTGAACGGCGGCAATCTCCACGTGTCCGCGGCGGGTGCGCCCGCGATCGCCGTCACCTCCGACGCTTCCGTCGACATCCGTTACGGAGTGTCGGTGCATCGCGAGGAGTTCGGCATCAAGGACGGCCTGTGGATGGATCCCACCGGGCGTCGCGTCGCGTTCTACCGCGAAGACCTTTCGCCGATCCTCCCCCACCCCTTCATCGACTGGGAGGCGACTCCGGCGGCCGCGACTCCGGCACGCTATCCCGTCACGGGCACGGCGAATTCGAAAGTCAAAGTCGGCGTCGCGCCCCTTTCAGCCACCGGAGCGACATCGGTCGTTTGGCTCGATTTCGGCGATGCGGATCGTTGGTACACCAACGTCACGTGGTCGCCGGACGGAGAATCGCTCTACGTCGCCGTCGTCGATCGTGGTCAGGACGCGATGGAACTCGTGCGCTTCAACGCGACGTCGGGGGCCCGCGAAGCCGTCCTCTTCAAGGAAACCGACAAGGAATGGGTCGAGCCCGAACACGGCCCCGTCTTCCTGCCGAACGATCCCGGCAAGTTCCTTTGGCAATCCGAACGCGAGGGTTTCGAACAGCTCTACCTCGTCGACGTCGACGGCCGCACTCGAGCGAAAGTCACGCCTCTCCCGGTCGACGTGTCGTCGGTCTTGGGCTTCACGGGAGACCACGTGATCGTCGCCGCCTCCGACGACGATCCGAAGACGATGCACCTTTGGAAAGCCGCTCTCGACGGATCGGGCATGACCCCGATCACCAAGGGCCGCGGACGGCATGCGGGCGTGCTCGCACCCGGTGGACGCCATCTGCTCGACACGTGGAGTTCGAAGGATACGCCACCCCGCGTGGACGTGGTCGCTCTCGCCGACGGGGCCCGCGCGAAGGTCGCCGCGGCGCGCGATCCCTTCGCCGGATGGGCCATGGGAACTCAGGAGTGGTTCACGGTCGAAAGTCCCCACGGCGGAACGATGCACGGGCATCGCATTCTTCCCCCGGCGTTCGACGCCACGAAGAAATATCCGGTGCTTTGGTACGTCTACGGAGGCCCGCACAGCCAGCTCGTGACCGACACGTGGATGGCGGGTGCCAACTTGTGGTTGCACTTCATGGCGACGCAGGGCTACGTCGTCTGCCGCGTCGACGGCCACGGTACTCCGAATCGGGGCATCGCGTGGGAACAGGCGATCCATCGTCGTCTCGGGACCGTCGAAATCGACGATCAGATCGCCGCCCTCGACGCGGTGAAGGCGCTTCCCTACGTCGACGCGAATCGCGTGGGTCTTCACGGTTGGAGCTACGGCGGATTCATGACCGCATCGCTCATGTGCCGGGCACCGAAGGCGTTCACGTGCGGCATTTCCGGAGCCCCGGTGACCGGCTGGGATCTCTACGAAACGGGCTACGGCGAACGCTACATGGATACGCCCGCCGAGAATCCGGAAGGCTACAAGACCTCCGACGTCCGCACGTGGGCCAAGGATCTGAAGGGCGATCTCCTGATCATCCACGGCACGGCCGACAACACCGTCGTATGGCAGAACACCGTGCGCCTGCTCGACACGTTCATCAAGGCAGGTCGCGACGTCGAAACGATGGTGTACCCCGGGCAGCTCCACGGCCTCCAAGGTCCGTCGCGCACGCACTTCTATCGAAAGATGACGAAGTGGTTCGCGACGCGCCTCAATCCGTGATGACTTTCAAACGCACGACCACCCAAAGGCCGCAAGCGGCGAGGATCGCGAGAATCGCGCGCGGCCAAGGGCCGATGCCGTCGAACGCGTAGCTCGAAGCGACCGCCGTCAGGATCATGCAGACCGCCACGATCTTGACGTGCGGCCGCACTCCGCGATGCTTCTCCCAATCGCGCAGGAACGGGCCGAACAAACGCGAGCCGAGCAACCACGCGTGAAGCCGCGGGGACGATCGCACGAAGCACGCGCTCGCGAGAAGAAGAAACGGCGTCGTGGGGACGACGGGCAAGAACAAGCCCACGACCCCGAGAATCACCATCAGGATTCCGACGCAGACCCAAACGAACTTCATCACCGGATGACGTCCGTCGCGGGTAGGACCGCTCTCCGGGGTCAAAGACCGCCCGTCTCGGTCGCGATCGGACCTTCGGGTGCCGCTCCGCCGGGCAGATCTTCGTCGTCCTTCGAACGCACCTCGACGACGGTGAAGTCGTTCGCGAGACGCGTGTTCGGGAAGACGTCGCACGCGGAGATCAACATGCGTTCGAGACGCGGTTCGTCGTAGGACGGATTCAGGTGTCCGAGCACGAGTTCGGAGACACCCGCCTCCTTCGCGATCGCGGCGGCGCCGTGAGCGGTCCCGTGGCGACGCAAGTCGGCGTGCCCGAGCGCTTCGTCGTCGGCGTCGAGCCATGCGTCGTGAACGAGCACGGAGGCGCCCTTCGCGAACGTCGCGGTTTCGGCGCGAACGACGGTGTCGGTGACGTACGCGACGTCGCGGACGCGGAACCCGACCGACGGGTCGGAGTGCGGTTGGCGGACGACTTCGATCGTTTCACCGGCGATCTTGTTGCGCCCTTCCCTGAGTTCGACGATCGAGAAGCCCTTGCGGAACGTCTCCCCCCACGCCGTGATCGGCTGCGGGAGGAGCGGCGACGACCCGAAACGTGCGAGCACGGCCGCGCAGTCGAAGCCGGTGACGAGGACCCCGGGGCCCGCGATCGTCACTTCGTGATCGCGTAGGAAGTGCGGCAGCATGTGCAGCCCTTCGATGTGGTCGTGGTGGTAATGGGATAGGAGCACGATCACCCGCGGCACCCGTTCGAGCACCAGTCGCATCATCGGGTCCGACAAGCGGGACACGCCGACGCCGCAATCGAACAGGATCAGGGAACGCCGCGTTTCGAGGGCGTAGCAGTTCGTCGAACGCTTGGGAGACGGCACCCATCCGTTGCCGCCGAGCACATAGAGTCGGGCCATCGCGGAAAAACCTCGCTGTCCCTTCATAACACGTCGGCGCGGTGCTAGCCCTTGGGGCCGGAAAGTCCGGGAAACGGCGCCCCGGACGCGGCCACCTCCGCCATGCCTTCCATCTCCGATTCGGTACTCGCGGCGCTCTCCAAGGTCGTCGATCGCGACCTCGGCAAGGACATCGTTACGTTGGGCTTCGTGAAGGACCTCGCCGTCGCGGGCGACAAGGTCTCCTTCACCCTCGACCTCACCACGCCCGCGTGCCCCTACAAGGACGCGCTCGAGGCGGAAGCCCGCGCGGCGGCCGCTTCCGTTCCCGGAGTCGCCTCGGTGGCGGTCACCGTCACGGCGACCGTCCGTTCGACGGTCGCGACGGGACCGAACTCGCTGCCCGGCGTCCGGAACGCGATCGCCGTGGCCGCGGGCAAGGGCGGAGTCGGCAAATCGACCGTCGCCGCGAACCTCGCCGCGGGTCTCGCACGCGAAGGCGCCCGCGTCGGCTTGCTCGACGCCGACATCTACGGTCCGTCGATTCCGATTCTCTTCGGCACCGACTCGAAGCCCGTGACGATGGAAGGGCCCGGCGGCAAAACCTTGATCAAGCCCGTCTACGCGCACGGCGTGACTTTGATCTCGATGGGATTCTTCCTCGATCCCGACAAGCCGATCATCTGGCGCGGCCCGATGCTCCACGGCGCGCTCCGTCAGTTTTTCCAGGACGTCGCCTGGGGAGAACTCGACTACCTCGTCATCGATCTGCCTCCGGGCACCGGCGACGTGGCGTTGACCCTCGTCCAAACGGTCCCGCTGACCGGCGCCGTGATCGTCGCGACCCCGCAGGCGGTCGCCCTCGCCGACGTGCGGAAAGCCGTCGGCATGTTCAAGCAGACGGGCATCCACGTTCTCGGCGTCGTCGAAAACATGTCGGGTGCGATCTTCGGTGAAGGTGGTGGACGTGCCTTCGCCGATCAGAACGGCTACCGATTCCTCGGGACATTGCCGCTGGTCGCGCAGGTGCGCGAACTCGGCGACGCGGGCCGTCCGCCCGTTCTTGCCGACGATCCGTCGGTCTCGGGCCCGTTCCGCGCGTTGGTGGGTGCCGTCGCCTCGGCCGCCGCGATCCGCTGCGCCGAAGCTCCGCCCCAAGATCCCATCTCGCTCTCGGTCTGACGGCGACGCGTCCATGACGATCCTCGGCATCGGCACCGATCTCGTCGAGGTCGCTCGGATCGACGAAGCTCTCTCGCGAGGCGGCGACGCGCTGAAGGCGCGGCTGTTCACGGCCGACGAATCCGCGTACTGCCTCGCGCAACCGCGGCCCGCCGAACACTTCGCGGCGCGTTTCGCCGCGAAGGAAGCCGTCATGAAGGCGATGGGCGCGGGCTTCGGTCAAGGATGCGAGTTCCACGAAATCGGCGTCGTCCGCACGGAGAGCGGGGCGCCGACCGTGGTGCTTTCGGGAAAGACCGCCGCGACCGCGACCGCGCGGGGCGTCGCTCGCTTCCACCTTTCGATGAGCCACACCGCCACGCACGCGACCGCCTACGCCGTCGCCGAAACCTGAACGTCAGCGCTTCCCGAGCCAACGCGTGAGGAAACCGGGGTGCGCCGCCTTGCGGAAATCCGCCGCGAGCCGTGCGAGCCCGGGGCGCCGCTCGGGCTGATCGGAGAGCCCCTTCGCGAGGACGTCGATCAAGTCGGCCGACATCCGTCCCTCGAGCGCCGAGCGCATCGATGTCGCCGCCGACTCCGCGGGCAAACCGTCGAGCACGAGAAGCCGCGAGACCGCGAGCGCGACGATCCACGTATCCGCCGCTCCATCGACGACTCCGTGCACGATCCGCGCCTCGGGCGCACGGTCGTCGAGTTGTTCGGGCGATCGTCGTGCGATGGCTCCGGCCGCGTCGAACACGCCCGGCGCTCGGATCTTCAATCCGCCGTGCCGATCGAAGCCGATGGTCGACGGTGCTCCGTCGACGAGCAAGACGTCGCGTCGGTGAGCGGCCCCCAACGCTTCCGCGAGGGCCGCGCCGAACGCCCATACCGCTTCGACGTGAGCGGGGTTCTTCAGCAGCGCCGCCGAGGCGGTCGCGCGCGAAGCCGCGTCCACCCGCGACGGTGCGGACAATCCCACCGCGAGTGCCGCGATCGCGGACGAAAGCGTCTCGCGCCCGGCCGCCGCGGCGAGGAATCGCACCACGCCGTCGAGGTCCGCGGCCATGGGCTCGTAGGCCACGTAGCCGAGGTCGTCATCGAATCCGGTTTCGTAGGTGCCGACCCAGACGTCGCCTTCGAGTCCGCGCGCGAGCCCCGACGCATGGAAGACGCGATCGACCACCCCCGAAGGCATATCGGCTCGGAGGAGCAGGACGTCGGCTTCGAGCGTGCCGTCCCGTTCGTAGGCCGGGAACCAGGCGCCGAGCGGATGATCCGCACCCGGACCATCGAGGACCCAACGACCGACGTGGTCGGGCCGCTTCGCACCGACGGGAGCCGCTCCGATGCGCTCCTCGATCCAACGCGCGAACGGCGGCGTCGTCGGATCCTCGGAATCCGGGACTTCGAGAGAAGCGGCTTCGGCGTCGACGTGCGCGGAGGGTTCGAGAAGCCCTTCGGCGAAAAGGAGTCTCCGCGTGGCGACGATCTCTTCGACGTCTTCCCGAGAGAGCCCCGCCGAGGCCGCGAGGCCGGCGACGTCGGGTTCGGTTCCCTCGATCAACGCGCGGTCGACGATCTTCATCGTCGACGTCCGTCCACGTTCCGGGTGTCTCGACGTCACGACGCGGCTCCTCCTTCGATCCCGGCGAGGATTTCCGCGAGCTTCTTTTGCGCACGGTGAAAAAGGACGTTCACGGCGTTGGACGAAAGCCCCATCGAGTCGCCGACGTCCTTCGCGGAAAGTTGCTCGAAATGACGCAGGCGAATCACTTCCGCGTAGTGTGCGGGAAGTTGAGCCATGGCGCGTTCGAGCGCTTCGACCCGTTCGCGTCGTTCGACCGATTCGTACGGAGACGTGCCGTCGCCGGCCACGGTCGAGGCGAGAGCCGCTTCGGAAGTCGCGTCACGATCGACGGGCGCATCGAGCGACCGCGCGGAGGCGTCCGCCCTTTTCTCCGTGTGGAAATGGTGCTTGCCGAGATCCCGCACCTTCCAACGCGCGACCGTGAGGAGCCACTTCCAAAAAGACTCCGGATCCCGCAGTTCGAACTTGTGGAAGTTGCGAAAGACCTCCATGTAGATGTCCTGAATCACGTCGTCGGGATCGGCGTGTTCACGGAGACGCGACGACATCCGGCTTCGGAGAGTCAGTCGGAGACGCGGGTAGAAGCGATCGAACAGCGGATCGAACGCCGACGCATCGCCGTCCTTGATGCGGGCGACGAGCCTGTGCGTCGTTCTCGGGATCGAACCGCTCATCGGCGCGATCCTACCAAAGAAGCGTTTTCGGTTCGGTGTACCAGTCGAACGCGTCGCGCGCGCCTTCGCGACCGAGTCCCGAACGCTTCATGCCGCCGTACGGCATCGGGTCGAGACGCAGCGTCGGCACGTCGCCGACCACGAGTCCTCCGACGTCGAGCGTCGCGAAGAGACGCCTGACAAGCGCGAGATCCTGCGTAAAAACACCGGCCTGAAGTCCGAATCGGGACGCGTCGAAGCGTCGTTCGATGTCGTCGATGGTCGACCACGCGGCGACGTCGACGACGGGTCCGAACACTTCCGAACCATGAAGACGGGTGTCCGCGGGAACGTCGCGCAACGCGAGCGGAGCGATCCAACGTCCGCGTCGCCATCCCGCACCCGCGGGCGCCTCCGAAGCGTCGATCCGACCGACGGCTTCGAGCCGTGCTCCCCGATCGAGCGCTTCGCGCACCCATGCTTCGACGCGATCCGCGTCGCGGTCGCGCAGCAACGGCCCCGCGAGGACTCCCGCCCGCATCGGATCTCCGACGACGCTCTCGGTCACGATCTCCCGGAAGACTTCGAGAAACGCGTCGAGAACGGAAGCGTGAACGAGGACGTGCTGCACCGAGATACACACCTGCCCCGCGTACGCGAAGGCTCCGAACGCGATCCGTTCGGCCGCGTGACGCAAAGACGCATCCGGCGCGACGATCGCGAACGCGTCGCCGCCGAGTTCGAGAGCGACGGCCTTGCCCGCGGCCCGGTCGCGAAGCGCCCATCCGACCGCCTCCGAACCGGTGAACGTGAGACCGCGAATGCGTGGATCTTCGACCAACGGAGTCGGATCGCCCGACTCGGGAATCGCGACGCACGAAAACGTCTCCCGCGGTAACCCGTGCGATGCGACGGCCGCATCGACGAGAGTTCCGAAGGCGCTCGCGGTGCGCGCCGCGGCGGGAGCGGGTTTGAGAATCACCGGGCACCCCGTCGCAAGGGCGGGCGCGACTTTGTGCGCCACGAGATTCAGCGGGAAATTGAAAGGGGTGATCGCCGCGACGACGCCGATCGGAACGCGCCGCACCAACGCTTCGCGCCCCGCACCGCCGGGAACCGTGTCGAGCGGGACGAGACGCCCCTCGTCGGTCGCGGCCACCGCCGCGGCATCGCGCATCGTCGTCGCGGCGCGCGCCACTTCGCCGCGCGCGGCGTCGATCGGCTTCGCCACCTCGCGCGCGATCAACGCGGCGAACGCGTCGGCGTCCCGCATCAAGCCGTCGGCGACGTCGCGCAAGACGGCGATCCGCCGTTCGCGTGTCGCGGCGCCGACCGCACGACGGGCGGCGAAGGCGGCCGCGATCGCGGCCTCGACGTCGGCGGGCGTCGCCCACGGCGGTTCGGAAAGAGGCCGTCCGGCCACCGCGTCGTCGAGGAACGCCCTACCGAGTGCGGGCGGCATGGCGCTTCAGCGCCTCCTCGAGTTTCGACGTCCATGCGGCGATGTCGAGATCGAAGGCCCACGCCCCGTACTGACGTTCGTCCTCGGGATCGACCACCACGTAGTAGGGCTGCGTGATGGCCTTCACCATGCGCTCCTCGAGATCGAGGTTCTTCTTCGCCAACGCTTCGTTCGGATGGTCGCAATGGAGTTCGACCACGACCATCTTGTCGAGGAGTTCGCGGACGGCTTTGTTGCGGAAAACGACCGCTTCGACCGTGCGACAGTTTTGGCACGTGAATCCCGTGAAGTCGATGAACAGCGGGACGCGCGCCGCCTTCGCCGCGGCGACGGCACCTTCGTAGTCGTCCTTGAAGCGCGCTTCGATCCCGAAGCGGGTTTCGGCGGCGCCTTCGTTCGTCTTCACCCCGCCGAGCGACTTGCGCAACGCGGCGACGAGTTCCTGACGCTTGTGTTCGGGATCCTTGTGGGCTTCGACCGCGGGCAGATAACCGTCGATGAACTCGTTGAGCGGCGAACCGTCGAGCCCCGTGCCGAGATACATCGCGGTCCCGAACGCGGTCATCGCGAAGAAGAGCCCCGTGACCGGCGTGCGCTCGGGTTCGCCGTCATGCGGCAAACGGAACACCCCGAGGAGATAGAGCCCCATCGCCACGAACGCCGCCACGCAGATGACGAGGCATACCGTTCGGGGGAACAGATCCGGGAAACCGCCGTTCAAGAACTTCGTCGCCGCGACGAGTTCCACGAAGCCCATCACGACTTTGACTTGATTCATCCAACCGCCGGAGCGCGGCAGACTCTTCACCAGCGACGGGAACGCCGAGAGGAAGAAGAACGGCGCCGCGAGAACCGACGAGAAAACGATCATGCCGAGCAGAGGACGGGACCACGAGCCGGTGGTCGCGGCCTGGGCGAGCAGCGTGCCGACGAACGCCGCCGTGCACGTGAACGTGGTGATTGAAAAAAGGGCTCCCATGAGGAGCACGCCGCCGGTCCCGCCTTGGGACTGGGCCGACCCGACGAGATTCGTCATCCACGACGGAAGTTGCATCTCGAATCCGCCGAACAACGATGCCGCGAACACGACGAAAAGGACGCCGATGAACGCCTGCGTGATCCAATGTTGGGCGAAGACCGTCGCTCCCTGCCCGCCGAGTGCCGTCGTGAAGACGAAACCGATGAGCGTGAACGACGCGACGATGCCGAAGCAATAGAGAAGACCGAGCCGGATCGGCTTGCCGCCCGACTGCTTCGTGAAGTACGAAATCGTGACCGGGATCATCGGGAACACGCAGGGCGTGAGCAGCGCGAAGGCCGCCGATCCGATCGCGAGAAGAATGAAACCGAGCAACGTCGAGAACACCTTCGACGAGCCGCGGAAATCGATCCGTACGCCGCCGGCGTCGAGGTGGCCGTCGAGGGCGAAGGCGCCTTCCGGAGCCTCGGGACTCACCTTCACCGGTAGGGTGACGCGCGTCGCGCCGTCCGCGGCGACGACCGTCGGCTTGCCCACCACCGCGACGAACGCCGCATCCACGACGGCGCCGACGTCGCCCGGCGGCAAGGTGCCGTCGACCACGATCGTCAGAGTGGCCTCGGATCCCGGTTCGACGGACTCGGTCGACAACGTCGCCGTCGCGGTCTTGGTCGGCTGCGAGGTCGGCGTCGGAGGTTCGACGCGCGGCGTCGGCGGAACGGTCGACACGGCGTTCGCGGGCTGCGTTTCCACGACGGGCGGCGGCGACGCGTTTCCGGCGACGTCGATGTCGAAGTCGTAGGAGAACGACGCGGGCGGCAGACACGACTTTTCGTCGCATGTCTGGTAGCGCATCCGGAACCGCCACGTCGTTTTTCCCGGGCTCGACGGGATGAACGGAACCTTGAAGGTCACTCCGCCTTCGTGCCCCGAGTAGGACGGTTCTCCGGCGTGATCTTCGGGCGGCGGAACCGCCGTGATCGCATCCTTGTCGACCTTCACCGCGCCACCGGACTTCGGCGTGACGTCGAAACGCGTCGGCGTCGCGACTTCGGTTTTCGGATCGAGCGCGTAGATGTGCCAACCTTCGTCGACGTCGATTTCGATTTCGACGATGCACGATTCCCCGACCGAGGCGGTCGTCGGAACCGTCACCGCGACGATCTTGAGCGGATCGTCGCCGCGACGCGGCGTCACGGATTCGGGGCGTTCGATCCGCGTTCGCGGCGACGACGGCGGCGACGCACCGCCCGCGACCGTGACTTCCCACGGCGCCGACGAGGGCGGCAGACAACTCTCGTCGGTGCACGACGTGAAGTCGATACGGCCTTTGACCTTCCCCGAACCGGTCGCGCTGAACGGGATCCGGAACGCGACGACGCCTTCGTGGTAGTCGTACTCTTGGACGTAGTCCGACCCCTCGAACGTCTGCCGCTTGTGCTTCGGCGGCGGCTCCTTCGCGTCCCCGATCAACTTCCCGGGTCCTTCGGTCACCGTGAAGCGCGTGCGCGTCGCGGTATCGCCGACCGAGGCGGCGTAGATGTGCCAACCTCCGTCGATCGCGATCTCGACGACGAGGTCGCCCCCGTCGATCTTGGCGGACTTGACCTTGACGGGATTGTCCTGCGCGAGCCCCGTCCCCGCGAGGAGGACGAGCACGGCGAGGAACGCCGACAACCATGAAGAGGAGCGGGGCATCGGGAGGATCTTAACGGCGCGCCGCGCTATCGTCCCGACATGCCCTCCGACCTCCATATCGAGACGTTTCCCGTCGGCATGCTCGGGTGCAATTGCACCATCATCGGAGACCCGGATACCGGAGACGCCCTCGTCATCGACCCCGGCGACGAGCCCGACGAGGTCTGCGCCCGCCTCGACGCCCGCGGTCTGCACCCGACGGCGCTCATCCACACGCACGCCCACTTCGACCACATCGGCCGCTCCTCGGCGGTGTCCATGCGCACGGGCTCGGGAATGCACCTCCACGAGGGGGACCTCTTCCTGTATGAAAATCTGGCCACTCAAGCCGAGTGGTTCGGCCTGACGCTCCCCCCGGGGCTACCCCTCGCGGGGTTCTTGAAGGACGCGGACGTCATCGGTCGCGGCCGGGCGTCGGTGGAGGTGGTGCATACGCCCGGGCATACCCCGGGCTCCGTCTGTTTCCGGCTCGCCGGGCCGGTTCCCCTCCTGTTTTCCGGCGACACGCTGTTCGCCGGGGGCATCGGCCGGACGGACCTGTGGGGTGGCGACGGGCGTCTCATCGTTCGGTCCATCCGCGAGCGTCTTTACACGCTCTCCCCCGACACCCGGGTCATCCCCGGTCACGGTCCCGAAACGACGATCGACGAAGAGCGCGCGACCAACCCGTTCGTCCAGTCGTGACCTCCGTGTCGCACTGCGTCGATCGCGTATAGTCCCCCGCGCGGCGAGAAGGTCCGCGATCGAAGGGGAGCTGCGATGGTGCCGATGCCGGGAATGTCGTTCGACGCGAAGCAATCCGTATTGACCGATGCGCAAAAGTCCGCCTGGGCCGAGGCCCGCAAGGCGGCGGTCGAAACGATCCTCGTCTCCACGTCGCTCGCGGCGTCGGGGCACCCCGGCGGCTCGCTGAGTTGCATCGACCTCCTCTTCGGGATCTACGGCATCTCGAACATCCATCCGGGGAACCTTCACGCGGACGACCGCGACGTGGTGATCGTCAGCAACGGTCACATCTCTCCCGGCGTCTACGCCACCCTCGCCACCCACGGCTTCGTCGCCACCTCCGACGTCATCACGGGCTTCCGCAAGGCGGGATCGATGTTCGCGGGCCACATCGAAACCAAGGTTCCGGGCGTCGAATGGAACACGGGCAACCTCGGCCAAGGTCTCTCCGCGGGAGCGGGGGCGGCCCTCGCGCGCAAGTTGCGCGGGAACGACGGTTGGTCATGGGTCCTCATGGGCGACGGCGAGCAGCAAAAGGGACAGATCGCCGAGGCCCGCCGCTTCGCCGTGAAATTCGGTCTCAACAACCTCGTCTGCGTGGTCGATCGCAACTTCCTGCAAATCGGCGGCGATACGCGGGAAGTCATGGATCAGAACGTCGAGGCGGATTTCGCCGCGGCCGGATGGAACGTCTGCACCATCGACGGTCATGATCCGGCGGAGATCTTCGAAACCTTCGCGCGCATCCGTCGCGGCGAAGTGCCGGACGCCTCGCGTCCGACGTGCGTCGTGGCCAAAACCGTCATGAGCAAGGGCGTTCCCTTCATGGAGAACAAGGCCCACTATCACGGCAGCCCGCTGTCCGAAGCGGATCTCCGCAAGGCGTTGGCGGAGTGCGGGATCCCCGACCGCGTGGATCACTGGAAGGCCGCGCGCGCCGCGGCGCCGATCCAAGCCGGAATCCACGAGGACTGGCCGACGTTCGGCGGCATCGAGGTCGGCCCCGCGGTGACGCGCACGGCCGCGACGGACTGCCGTTCGGCGTACGGCGACGTCCTCGAAGATCTCGCGCGCCGCAACAACGGCGGATCGGCTCCGAAGGTCCTCGGCGTGTCGAGCGACCTCGAAGGCTCGGTGAAGATGTCGGGCTTCCGGAAGATTTCTCCGAAAGCCTTCTTCGAGGGCGGGATTCAAGAACACAACAACGCGGTCGTGGCGGGTCGCCTCGCACGCGAAGGCTTCCTCACCTTCTTCTCCACCTTCGGCGTCTTCGGCGTCTGCGAGTCCTACAACCAACAGCGGTTGAACGACATCAACATGGCCGGATTGAAGGTCGTCTGCACCCACCTCGGACTCGACGTGGGTGAAGACGGACCGACGCACCAGAACATCGACTACGTCGGACTCATGCTCGGGACGTTCGGATTCGAGGTGTACCTCCCCCTCGATCCGAATCAGACGGACCGGGTCATCCGCCACGCCGCGACCACGCGCTGCAACACCTTCGTCGGGATGGGGCGTTCGAAAATGCCCCTCGTCACCAAGCCCGACGGATCTCCTTTCTACGACGACGCGTATACCTTCACGCCGGGCAAGATGGACGTGATCCGGGAAGGCACCGACGTGACCCTCGTCACGATGGGTGCGGCTTCGACGTACGCCCTCGCCGGAGCGAAACTCGCGGCGGAACGCGGCGTTTCCGTGCAGGTTCTCGGCTGCGCGTCGATCCGCCCGTTCGACGTCGAATGCGTTCGTCGCGCCGCGACGACCGGCGCGATTCTGACGGTCGAAGACCACGCGGTCCAAACGGGCCTCGGCGCACTCGTCGCGCAAACGGTCGCCGACTTGGGACTCGTCGCGCGTCTGAAGCGACTCGGTGCCACACGATACGGAACGAGCGGCCCGTCGCCGGAAGTCTTCCGCGAGCAGGGCATGTCGGCGGAAAACATCGCTTCGGTTTTGGTCGAACTCGCGCGTCGCTGAACGTTTCGCGATTTTTCGCCATTCTTGTCGCGCACGCCCGTGGGGTACAATCACGGGCGGAGGCGCGGTAAGCACATGGATTTCAGCGAACGCTTCGAGCTCGTGGTGCGGCAGGCTCTCGAAGAAGTCGGCGTCGGCGAGATGCCGACGACGGCGGAACTCGTCGCGCGCGTGCACCAAGACTACGCGGCTCCCCTCGGTGACGCGCTCTATCGGCTCTGCATCGAACACGGCGTCGAATGGAACGCGTTCCGCGAATCCGTGATCGACGCGGTGCTGCGTCGCCCCGCGAAAGTCGGAGCCGCCGCGAAGCGCCCGCTCGCGGGCATCGAATCGTTCCACGATTTGATTCTGCTCGCCGTCGAAACGATGCCGCCGGACGGCCTCGACGTACCCGGCGAAGAATGACGCACCCGCGCGGCCGTCGTTGACCGCCGCGTTCCCGCTCTCGGGGTCTCGCGCTACCATGCGCGCATGCTCTCCGGCACCCTCGCGGCCGTACTGACTCCCTTCGCTCCCGGCGCCGACGCGCTGGATCTCGGCGTGATTCCCGCCTACGCGGAATGGCTCCTCGCCCACGGGGCTTCCGGCGTTCTCAGCGCGGGCACCACGGGCGAAAGCGTGCTTCTGTCCGAAGACGAACATCGGCGTCTGGCGGAAGCGTGGCGCGCCGCCCTTCGCGGACGCGGCCTGCTCGCCGTCCATGCGGGCGCACAAACGACCGGCGAAACCGTGCGGCTCGCCGCCCATGCGAAGGCGATCGGCGCCGACGCGGTCGCCGTCATCGGACCTCCCTACTTCGCCCTCGACGCGGAAGAGCTGTTCTTCCACTTCAAAGCGGCGGCGGACGCGTGCGCTCCGGTGCCCTTCTACGTCTACGAGTTCGCGGCGCGCGCGGGATACGCGCTTCCGATTCCCATGCTGCATCGACTCAAAGCGACGTGTTCGAACGTCGTCGGACTCAAGGTCTCGGATGCGCCCTTCGAGAAGTTCAAACCCTATCTGCTCGAAGGTTGGGACGTTTTCGTCGGACCGGAAGCGTGCCTCGTCGACGGGCTCGCGCACGGGGCCAAGGGCGCCGTCTCGGGCTTGGCGGCGGTCTACCCGGATCGCGTGTCCGCCGTCGTACGCCGGCCCGATGCCGCCGCGGGGGCCGCCGTGGCGGCGCTGCGCGCCTCGATGCAATCGCTTCCCTTTCATGCGGCGGGTAAGGCGATCCTCCGCGCCCGCGGCGTGCCGATCGGCCCGGATGTCCGCCGTCCGTTGCGCGGACTCACCCCCGACGAAGCGCGCGTCGCGGCCGCCATCGCCGCCGCGAATCCCTGACCCATGCGCGTTCTCGTCGCGGGAAGCGGAGCGGTCGGAGCGTCGACGGCGTGGAACCTCGCGCGACGCGGCGTCGACACTCTCCTCGTCGAGCGACGCGACGACGTCTGTGCGGGAGCCTCGCGCCGCGCGTTCGGAGGCGTCCGTCAGCAGTTCGACGACGACGCGGAGATCGCCCTCGCACGGGCGAGTCTCGCGTTCTTCACGGCGCTGCCCGACGGACTGTTCGATCCCGTCGGCTACCTCTACCTCGCGACGGACGACGCATCGGAGACGAGTCTCCGCGATCGATACGAAACGCAACGGCGCCTCGGCGTCGTATGCGTTTGGCTCGACCGCGAAGGCGTTTCAAAAGCCGCCCCCGGAATCCGCGTCGACGACGTGCGCGGCGGATTGTTCGGGCCCGAAGACGGCTTGGCCGATCCCGAGGCCGTGACGCGGCACATGATCCGTCGCTTCGTCGATGCGGGTGGACGCGTCGCCGTCGGCACTTCCATCGAAGACGTCGCGTCCCCCGGCGACCGGATCGTCGTCGCCTGCGGAAGCGAAACGCCGGAAGTCCTCGGGAATTTGTCGCGCCGTGGATTTCTCGCTCGCCGAGAAGCACCGCCGATTCGCCCCCTCGTCCGCAGTCTTGCGGAAACCGGCCCCGTCGCGGCCGATCCGCGCCTCCCCCTCGTGATCGAGGCGTGCGACGGATTCCACTTCCGCACCCGCGGCGACGCGCTGCGACTCGCGATGGCCGATAGCCCGCCTCGATGGGCCGGTACGTGCGACCCCGCGCCCGCGCCGCCCGACGATTTCGGTCGGATCCCGCTCGAACGTTTGATGCGTCGCTTCCCCGCCGCGAGAACGACGTCCCTCGTCCGCCGTTGGGCGGGGCTTTACGACGTGACTCCGGACGCGCGTCCGATCATCGATCGCCTCGCCGACGACGTCTGGGTCGCGGCGGGTTTCTCGGGACACGGATTCATGACGTCTCCCGCCGTCGGTGCGCATCTCGCGGATTGGGTCGCCGAAGGCACGCGTCCCTCCGTCTTCGACGGTTTCGTCGCGGATCGTTGGAACGGCGCGCCGCCGAATACGTGGCCGACGCTTCTTTGAAGCCCCGCGACTACTGACGCAACTGGTCGACCTCTTCCTGCCCGTCCTCCACGGCGGCATGCAGGTGGATCGCGGCGAGAGCGACGTGCAAGGGCCACGATGCGGTCGGGAGCGACCCACGGACGACGATCATCGACCCCCAAGCGGCGGCGATCACCGGAACGTGGTGCTGAAGAAGCCGCAGAGAACGGGAAATCGACGGCAGCAATCCCGCGCGATCGAGGGCGCGACGCAGGAACGCCACGGTGCGGGCGGTGGGATCGGTCTCGACGAGATCTCCCGCGACGCGTGCGATCCGATGGATCGCGGCGAGCACGAAGAGGCGACCTTCATCCGACAATCCGAGTCTCGCCAAAGCATCGCGGAACGCCGGCACACTGCGGGAGATCGCTTCGAGTTCGGAATGTTCCGACACGTCGAGTCCGCGCGCCACGAGTTCGGCGACACGCTCGAAGTGCATGCGTTCCACGTCCCGCTCGGAAAGTCCCGGATACGGATCGAGACCGATCCGCTTCCCGGCGACGAGAAGGATTTCCCACCAGTTTCGCGGCCCCGCCAACGGGATCATCGCGCGGATCACACCTTCGCTGCGGGCCTGCAGCCCCTTCACGGGCGTGGCGATCAACAGCCACGCTTCGCCGAACCGATCACCGTGGGCGGAGCCCAAGGGCACGTCCAAGATCGACGCGATCTCCCGTCGCCCGTCCGCCGTCATCGTCGCGAGAAGCGCGAGGGGGCGGTGCGCCCCCTGCGCGCGTGCTTCCGAGATGGGATCCCGGAGAGCCGGGTTGCCGGTGGACATCGACGCGACTCACATGTTCCGACGGTATTGGCCGCCCACTTCGAACAGCGCATGCGTGATCTGTCCCAACGACGCGACGCGCACCGTCCGCATGAGTTCGTCGAAGAGATTGCCCTTCGGGTCGAGCGCGACCTCCTGCAGGCGCCGCAGCGCCGCGGGGCATTCCGCGGCGTGCGCGGCATGCCACTTGCGGAGATCGACGAGACGATCGGCCTTCTCTTCCGGCGTCGCACGCGACAGTTCGAGACTGTCCATCGTCTTCAGATGATCGCCGCCTTCGTTGACGAAGGTGTTCACGCCGACGATGGGGAGTTCTCCCGAGTGCTTCAGATGCTCGTAGAGCTGGGACTCGTCCTGGATGCGACGGCGTTGGTATTCCGTCTCCATGGCGCCGAGAACGCCGCCGCGCTCGTCGATCCGTTCGAATTCGCGGAGAACCGCCTCTTCGACGAGATCCGTGAGTTCGTTCACGATGAACGACCCCTGCAGCGGGTTCTCGTTCTTCATGATGCCGTGTTCGCGGTTGACGATGAGCTGGATGGCCATCGCACGACGGACGGATTCCTCCGTCGGTGTGGTGATCGCCTCGTCGTAGGCGTTCGTATGGAGCGAGTTGCAGTTGTCCTGCAACGCGATCAGCGCCTGCAACGTCGTACGGATGTCGTTGAAGTCGATTTCCTGCGCGTGCAGCGAACGACCCGACGTCTGGATGTGGTACTTGAGCTTTTGGCTGCGCTCGTTCGCTCCGTAGAGACGATCCATCGCGACGGCCCAAATCCGGCGGGCGACGCGGCCGATCACCGTGTATTCGGGATCGAGGCCGTTCGAGAAGAAGAACGAAAGGTTCGGCGCGATGGCGTCGACCGGCATTCCGCGCGAGAGGTAGTACTCGACGTAAGTGAATCCGTTCGCGAGCGTGAACGCGAGTTGCGACACGGGGTTCGCCCCCGCTTCGGCGATGTGGTACCCAGAGATCGAGACCGAGTAGTAGTTGCGGACGTTGCGGTCGACGAACCACTGTTGGATGTCGCCCATCATGCGGAGCGCGAATTCGGTCGAGAAAATACAGGTGTTCTGCGCCTGGTCTTCCTTCAGGATGTCGGCCTGAACGGTGCCGCGAACGGTCGACACGGTGCGCGCCACGATGTCGGCGTGCTCCGGAGGCGTCGGGATGCGCCCGTGCTTCGCCGTGAAGGCGTCGACCTGCTGATCGATCGCCGTGTTCATGAAGAAGGCGAGAATCGTCGGCGCGGGTCCGTTGATCGTCATGGACACCGAGGTGTTCGGGTCGCAGAGATCGAAGCCCGCGAACAGGCGCTTCATGTCTTCGAGCGTGCAGATCGACACGCCCGATTCGCCCACCTTGCCCCAAATGTCCGGCCGCTCCGCGGGGTCTTCTCCGTAGAGGGTTACCGAATCGAAAGCCGTCGACAGACGCTTCGCCGGGTCGTTCCGAGACAGGAAGTGGAACCGGCGATTGGTTCGATCGGGGCCGCCCTCACCCGCGAACTGACGCTTCGGCTCTTCGTCGGTGCGGCGCAGTTCGAACACACCCGCGGTGAACGGGAAGCGTCCGGGGAGGTTTTCGGTGCCGATGAATCGGAAGAGGTCCGCCTTCGACGACAATCGCGGAAGGGCCACCTTCGGGATCGCGATCCCCGACAGACTCGTGGTCTTGAGGGGACGACGGATTTCCTTGTCGCGCACCTTCGAGACGAGCGCGTCGCCGCGGTAGGCCGTGGCGGTGGTTTCCCAGTCGGCCATCGCGCGGACGGTCGAGGGGAGGAGCGCCGCGCGTGCATCGGCCGCCGCGCGGGAGACGGCCGCCGCGGCGTCGGCCTCGGCGGCACCCGCGCGCAACACGTCGGCCGCGGTTTCGAGCGCATCGACCCGTCCCAACGCTTCGGCTTCGGACTCGACGGATTTCCGATAGTTGCGGCAGGTCTCGGCGACCTCCGCGAGATACCGCTGACGCTTCGCCGGAATGATCCGCGCCCGGGCTTCCGACGCATGGGAGGACGGAGCCGCGAAACGGCTCTTCCATCCCGCGTCCGTCTTCGCGTTGACCGCATCGACGATGCCGATCCAGCACGCGGTCACACCGGGATCGTTGAACTGCGCGGCGATGGTTCCGTAAACGGGCAACGCGTCGTCCGGACCGTCGAACTTTTGGTGGCTGCGACGCCACTGCTTGCGAACGTCGCGCAGGGCGTCGAGCGCGCGCGGACGATCGAACTTGTTGAGGACGACGACGTCGGCGAGATCGAGCATGTCGATCTTCTCGAGTTGCGACGCCGCTCCGTATTCGGGAGTCATCACGTAGACCGAGACGTCGACGAGATCGACCACCGACGATTCGCCTTGGCCGATCCCCGAAGTTTCGACGATGACGAGATCGTGCCCGGCCGCTCGGCACGCGGCGACCGCGTCACCGACCGCCTTCGAGATCGACCCCGCCCCGCGCGTCGCCAAGCTCCGCATGTAGACGCGATCGTTGTGGATGGCGTTCATGCGGATGCGGTCTCCGAGGAGCGCGCCGCCCGACTTGCGCTTCGTGGGGTCCACCGAAAGAACCGCGACCGTTCCGGAAGCGAAATCGAGGAGGAATCGTCGGACGATTTCGTCGATGAAGGAGGACTTGCCCGCGCCCCCCGTGCCGGTGATGCCGACGACGGGCACCTTGCGGCTCGTCGTGCGGACGAGGTCCCCGAACAACCGTTCCTTTTCGGTCGGGTCGCCCTGACCGTTCATTTCCGCCACGGAGATGACCCGCGCGAGTTCGAGTTCCGAGCCGCGTCCGGGTGCGAGACGCGGCAGAGGATTCGGGGGCTTCGGCGTCGCGAAGTCCGATTCGCGCACCATGTGCCCGATCATGCCGTCGAGGCCCATCCTTCGGCCGTCTTCGGGCGAGAAGATCTTCGAAATCCCGCAGGCCTCGAGTTCGGCGATTTCGCGGGGCACGATGGTTCCCCCACCCCCGCCGAAGATCTTCACGTGCGTCGCCCCCCGCCGATCGAGGAGTTCGCGCATGTATTTGAAGAACTCCATGTGGCCGCCCTGGTAGGACGACACCGCGATCCCCTGGACGTCCTCCTGAATCGCCGCGTTCACGATCTCGTCCACCGAACGGTTGTGGCCGAGGTGGATGACCTCGACCCCGAAGTCCTGAAGCAACCGACGCATGAGGTTGATGGACGCGTCGTGCCCGTCGAAGAGCGAGGCGGCGGTGACGAAACGGACGTGGTGAACGGGCTTGTAACGGGCGGCCGTGGGGGTCGTCGTCATGGGCGTTCCTGGGCAACCGACCGCCGATCGGTCGCTAGGTTTCGCGAGGGCCGCGGATCCGCCCGACCGGGGCGATCGACGCTTAGGTTACCGACGAGGACCCGCGGGAAAAACGAGACAGCAGGGGGCGAAGAGAGGAGTACTGTGCCGTCCGGGAAAACGAACCGGGAGGAGGAGTGTGAGGAGTCGAACGAGAACAACAGCCCCCTGCTGTCCTCCCCTAAAGACACGGGCAGCCCCAAAAACGGCAAAAATGATCGCCGCGATTTTTTCAGGCGCCGTGCCGACGGCCGGGACCGCCGAAGGCCGAAGGACATAAACCACGACGCTTCAAGAACTTAAATCCGAAGTTGGACCGTGGCACGACCTCACGCGGGGGCCCATCCAAATCCTTCGCCCTCCCCCCGCATCGTTCGCGCCCGCCGTCGGTCGGCGTCGCCGGAATCCGACCCGCGGCGGTCGGCGTCGCACCACGCGTCGAACTCGGCTCCGAGCCCACGCTGCTCGAGAAATCGTCGCATCCGATCGGCGTCGGCACGGGCGT
>JAFMJN010000138.1 GCA_017853435.1 Planctomycetota bacterium
GTCGAAGGGAACGATCTCCGTCCCGTCGGCGGCGAGACGTCCGGGGATTTCCAACACCCGATCCGCGAGCGGCGCGGGCTTCCGCACGACGCGCGCGAAAAGGTCGGGACGCGCTTGGTCGCCGATCAAAAGGAGATCGGCGAATCCTTCGGTCACGCACCAAACGGTCCGGGCCCCGCCGCGCTCGAGCAACGCGTTCGTTCCGCGGGTCGTCGCGAGTCGCAACGACGACGGCGGCACCGCGCCGCCGACGGGGGTCTCCGTCAGGAGTCGTGCCGCGAGGGTCGGCGCAACTTCGTCGGCGAAGAGATCCGCGACGCGCGGCGGATCCGCCCAAGGTCGATCGAACGTCGCCACTCCCGTCGCGACGTCGAAGGCGGCGACGGTCACCACGTCCCGTCGATCACGAAGGCCGGGACGGCCGATGCTCATTCCGACGAATCCCGCCGACGGCGGCGCCGCGCGGGACCCGAGGCGCGCGTGTCGATCGTCGATCGGGTCGACGGTCACGCGCACGGCGGAAGCCGACAAGACCTTCGTTCGTCGTCGTCGGCCGTCGGGTGTCACGGCGACCGCGTCGGCGAACGTGCCGCCCACGTCGATCGCGAGACGCCAGCGCACGTCCGTCACCGCGAACGCGCTCGCGCCTCGGCGACGACTTCTTCGTAGAGGTCGTGAAGGGCGACGACGGAGGTTTCGAGACGTCCGAGCGCCGATGCGACACGGCGCGAATCTCCCCGGCGCCGCTCGCGCTCGGCCATGGTGTCGTCGAGAGTCGCGGCGACCGCGTCGGCGAGCGCGACGGGATCGGACGGCGGCACGAGCCGAGCCCCCGAATTCGCGAGCGCCGAGTCGATGCTGGGATTGCGGCACGCGACAGCGGGGACTCCCGCCGCCATGGCTTCGATCAGCGCCACGGGCAGTCCGTCTTCGCGGGATGGTTGCACGTAGCAGTCCCACGTCATGAAGAGGCCGCCGCGATCGCCGCGTTCGCCGAGGAAGGTGAAGATGGACTCGATCCCCGCGCGTTGCGCGCGGCGCAGGAACGGCACGGGATCGTCGGAGGTTCCGCAAACGAACCAACGGATGTCGCGGCCCGCGTCCCGCAGACGGATCGCCGCGGCGAGAAGGTCGTCGATACCCTTCGCGTCGACGAGCCGCGCCAACGTCCCCACGCGGAAGACCGGCTCGTCGAATCCGGGGGCGCGATCCTTCCCGAAAAGTTCCGAAGGATCGATCACGGGCGGCACGAGACGAAGTCGATCGACGGGAACACGGAGAACATCGCGCGCCGTTGCCGCGAGCTCGGCCGTCGGGACCACGATCCGATCCGCGCGCGCGGCGGCGTGACGCGTCCATGCATCCGCGACGGCGGCGTGCCGACGCCACGATGCGAGGATGACGGGCACACCCGCCACCCGCGCCGCGAGGACGCCCGGCGCGGTGCCTTCGTGCGACACCACGTGGACGATGTCGAGCTTCAGCTCCTTGTAGAGGCGCACCAATCGCACGAACGCCGCGATGGAACCCGCAACACCCCTCCCCTTCGGCCACGACGGAGAGACGACGAGCGTCCCCGTGTGCTGGAGTTTCACGGCGAGTTCGCCGGGGTCGTTCAGACAGACGACGACGGGGTGGTAGCGCTTCGGGTCGAGGCACCTAAGGTGGTGCAACACTTGGCGTTCCGCCCCGGCGAGCCGCGTGTCGGCGACGACGAAGGCGAGGTTGAGCAAGGGGCGGTCGGCCATGGAGGAAACACGGGCCACCTCGCGGCGGCTCCCGCCCGACGCTATCAGCGCCGACGGTTTTCCGGAAGAACCGACCACGGATCGACGTCCCGATTGGATATCCTGCTCCCATGCTTCGCACCGTGTCCGCCGTGCTTCTCGCCACCGCGTCCGCCGCCGCCCAGTTCGCGGGCGGGTCGATCTACACATCCCTCGACGCGGCGCAGTACACCGGCGTGACCCAGATCGCCGTTCCCGGCAATCCCTACCTCTCGACCGGCGAAGTCCTCGCCTACTCGACCGGCATGTCCGCCGGGGCTCGGTCGTTGTGGAACGCGGAATCCCTCGGCGTCCTTCTCGGAGATCGCGACGCCGACGGGATCCCCAACGACTGGCTCAACGTCGACGCCCTTCACTTCACCACGACCGTTTCCGGACTTCAGCCGCGTCCCTTCGACGCGATGATGTCGTTCGAATACGACCTCACCAACGCGTCCGGCGGAGTGGTGATCTCCTCCGGCGACGTCTTCCGCCTGACGGGGATCGGCACGTACACGACCGTCATCACGCGCGCCCTGCTCGCGCAGGCCGTCGGCACCACCGCGACACTCAATCTCGACGGGCTGACGATGACCTCCGACGGGACGCTCATCGTTTCGTTCAAGAACGCTCCGTCGTCGACGTTCGTCGGCACGGGCAACCGTATTCGCAGCCCCCTGAACGGCAACATCGGCTCCGCGATCACGATCTACGGATCCGACATCCTCGCGATTCCGCAGCCGTGGGGCACGGCCCCCGCCGTGATTCTGTGGCGCGCCGCCGACATCAACACCATCGCGAGTCAGTACGGTTTCTCCTCGGTGACCGAAGTCCGCGACTTCGACATCCAGCCGAACACCGGCGCGATCTCGAATCCCTACGACCTGCTCGGGGCCTGGGCCTCGGGGACGCGTCCGCACCTCGTGTTCTTCCCGTACGGATCCGACGTCGCGATCTGCACGAACCCCGCCGCCAACCCCGCCGGGTTCACGAACACGTGGTGGGCCGCGCCGGGCACCTGCGGGACCTGCGGATCCTTCGCGACGAACGGTTCCACGAACCGCGTCGCATTGGATGCCCTCGCCCTTTCTCCGCACACGCTTCCCGTCGGATCCGCGATCACCGTCGACGTGACCGACGCGTCGGGAGTGCCGATCGGTCCGGGACTCGTGGCGGGAAGCCCGTTCCGATTCACCGTGCGCAACCTCCCGACCGCTCCGTCGGGTTCGGTCGCACGCATTTTGGTCGGAACGTCGCTTTCCTCGGGGATCGGCTACCCATTCGCCACCGGCGGATTCAACTCCGTGGTGTTGAGCACGACGGATCCGTTCCTTCTCGCGACGACGACCGTCGCCTACGACCCCATCCTCACGACGGGAGCCGCGGCGCTCTACGGTTCGGCACAGACGCCGACGTTGACGGTGCCCGTCGGCGTCACGAATCTGTCGTTGTGGGTGCAGCCCGTCATGCTCGGCCCGACGATTTTCCCGACGGGTGCCCCGAACTTCTTCCGCATTCCGTAGACGCGTTCACCAGTCGCGCGAACGACGCTCGGACTTCTTCGCGGAATCGCGTTTCTTCCCTTCGAGGCGCCGACGATCGGAAGACCGCGTCGGCTTCGTCGCCTTCCGTCGCTTGATCGGCGTGGCGGCTTCCGTGATCCACTCCGCCAATCGTTCGAAGGCGGCTTCCTCGTTCGCCCGGCGCGTGCGGTGGGCCGACGCGGTCAAGAAGAACTCGCCGTCGGCGGTCAGGTTGCCGCGGTGGGCGGCGACGAGGCGAACGCGGACGTGCGGCGGTATCCAGTCCGCGTCGTCGAGCCGAAATCGAAGTTCGACTTTCGTCGCCACCTTGTTGACGTTCTGCCCGCCGGGGCCGCCGGACACCACGGCCTTCACCAGGATCCGCGGTCGCGGAATGACGATCACGGCGCCTCCGTCAGGAGGCGCACCGCGTCGGCGAGAGCCGTCCCGGACACGGAAACGGTGGCGGAACTCGTGGCACCGTCGGCGACTTTCACGGACGGCCAACCACCGCTCGGCGGAGCCACGTCGACGCGACGCCAGCCCTTCGCTCCCACGCGCCACATCCGCACGGACAACGTCCACGTGCCGGGCGACAGGCAAAGCCCCGCGGTGTCGCGCGGGTCGAGACGGCTTCCCGCGGACGGCGTGCGTTCACCCTTTCGCGTCGCGACCACTTCGATCAAGTGCGGCCACTTCGGGGCTTCCGCGCCGCGCCCGACGTATTTCACGCGCGGCAACAGGAGTCCTCGCCCCGGCGCGGCTTCTCCGACGGGTTGCGCGGGGCCCGCGGCTGCGGGAACCGCCACGACGGCGTCGGGCGTGACGGCGGGCGTCGGATCGACGTCCAGACGTACGACGAGCGGCGTCCCTTCGACGGTCGGTCCGACCACGAGTTTCGGTGCGACCGTGCCGCCGACGACGGAGGCTTCGACGGAGAGGAGCGTGTCGGTTTCGACGAAAGGAAACAACGCCGTTCCGCCGACGGACTCCTTCACGGAGACGGCGGCCGCGTCCGCGTCGACGAGAGGATCGCGCGCGGCGACGACGACGCGCACGTCGCCGGGCCCCGTCCACGGATGTCCCTGCGCGTCGACGAGACGCACTTCCACCGGCGCGAGCGGCGGTGTTTTCAGGACCGTTTCATGTCGATCCATCGCGATCGCGGAAGACAGCGGCTCTTCGAGCAGAAGTCCGGCCCACGCGACGGCGGCGCCGCGCGGACGCGGCAGCGACGCGAGCCCGTCCGCGTCCGTCGTCGCGACGGGACCGAGGGCCTTCGAGGCGCCGACGAGCGGATCCCCGTCGCGCCACATCACCGGAACTCCCGCGCGCGGCTTGCCCGACGGATCGAGAACACGGACGTAACTCGTCGCGAAATCGGCGGGCGACGGCGCCGGAGTGGGCGCGGGCTGTTCCGAACGTGCGGCCGCGGGTTTCTCGACGATCTCTTCGCGACTCAACGTCGGCAGCACGGCGGCCGGGCGCTCGGACGTGCGGATCTTCGGGCGCCACGCGCGCGCGGCTTCGGGGTCTTTGACGAACATCGATCCCACGAGCACCACGATGGCGACCGCGATGAACAACATCAGTTTGCGTTCGAGTTCGAGCACCCCGTATCCCCCGCTGCCGGGAGGATACGCGATCGGCGACGGCACCCCCACCGGGCGGGCGGCGACGCACACGCCCCGTCGGTCGACGGCCCGTCAGCGCGGTCCGGCGAGACCGTCTTCGATGTCCGCGAGGGTCAGCCCCGTGACCTTCTCGAGCGCGTCGGACACGCCCTTTCCGTTGCGGAGGAGGATGAGCACCTCGCGCACGGCGGCCCAACCGACCCGATTCACGATGGTGTCGGCCGTGACGTGGGCGGCGGCGTAAAGGCGGGAAACTTCGGCGGCGTCGGGAATAGACACCCAATTCGCGGGCAACGTGTCCATCCGACGCCACGGGCCCGAAAGCCGCGCACGGCTTTGCGAGACGTCGCGTCCCTCGACGATTTGGGCCAGCCCTTCGTTGAGCCAAAGCGGGCAGCGCCGCGTGAGGTCCTGCACCGCGAGGTGGAAGTACTCGTGCGCCAAGGTTCGGGCGATGGAGGCCCGGTTTTCGGCGAAGTCCGCGACCGGAAGGCGAATGCGCCCGTCGAACAGCCCACCCGCCCATCCGTGGACGCCCGTGGCGTCGCGGAAGGTGGACCGACCGTAGAGCACGACCACCACCCGGCGTCCGGCGATATGGCCGAGCGTCGCGCCGCAGCGTTGCGCCGCCGCGTCGAGCATGTCCAAAACGGGCTCGGCCAAGGCGCCGAACGCGCGGTCTTCACCCTTCACGGTGAACGCCCCGCGGGCGACCCGGAACCACGTTTCCTCGTAGGCGATGTCCTTGCGGAGCTTCGCTTCCCAAGGGTCGTAGACCGCGGCCCGGGCCGGGTTCAATTCTTTGGCGGCGACGACCGCTTCGAGCGCACCGGGGAGATCGTCGTCGTCCTCCCGACAACGGGCGAGGGCTTCGCGCGCCTCGAAGGCCCGCGGGTGCTTCTCGACCACGCGCTCGACCTCGCGAAGAGCGCGGAAGGTTTCGCCGTCTTCGCGCCACCATGCCGCCCGCTGCACACGATTCACCATCTCGTCGGGGGCGATGGCGACGGACTCGTCCGCGTCGTGATACGCCGCGGAGTCCTGTCCCGCGGCGCGGCGGACTTGGGCCCGACGCAGGAGGCCGCGAGCGAGGTTGACGTCGCACGCGGGCGCCTCCGCCGCCGAAGCGGCGGCCCGAGCCGCCCGAAGCACCTCGACCGCTTCGTCGTGCTTGCCTTCCTTGAGGAGTGCTTCCGCCCGCTCGGCGGTGGGTCGGGACGCGGGGGCGTCCTGAGCGGACGACATTCCCGCGAAGATCGACAAGAAAGCGACGGCGGCGAGTCGGTTCATCGGCTGCGTCTCTGATCGGTGCGCGTTTCCGCCGCCGACGTCATGGTTTCGAGTTCGGTGACGAGCGCATCCCACGAAGTGAACCGTAGTTCGCGCTCGGTGGCCATCATCTTCCGGACGAGGAAATCGGTCCGGTGATCGACGGCCATGGCCTTCAGGTCTCCCGACTTGAGGCTGAAGATCGTACGAGCGTCGAGCAATTCCCCCTCCGCGGCGTCGGGATCGAAAGGGAGTTTCCCGAAGAGCCACTGAAACAAGGTGACCCCGAGCGCGAACATGTCGGCCCGCGGATCGATCCGTTCGCCGGACGCCTGTTCCGGCGCGAGGTGGGTCACCGTGCCCGCCGTGCCGTCGCCGCCTCCCGTTCCGATCGGGACCGCCAAACCGAAATCGATGAGTTTCAGCGCGCCTTTGCGATCGAGCAGGAAATTGGACGGTTTCACGTCGCGGTGAACCCAGCCCGCCGCGGCGACGGCTCTCAACGCCCGTGCGGCCCCGAGGGCGAGTCGAAGCGCTTCGCGCTCCGGAAACGTCCGCCCCGCGTCGAGCGGCTCGCGAAGATGGATGCCGTCGATGCGCTCCATCACGAGGTAATGCAGCCCGTCGTGGAGGTGGTCGTAATAGACGTCGACGACCGACGGGTGGCGACACGCGGCGGCGGCCTCCGCCTCGCGGTGAAACGCGTCGACCGACGCGGGATTTCGCGCGAGGCCCGGCCGCAGCAACTTCACCGCGAGCGGACGCCGGGTCGTCGCGTCGACGGCGGCGAAGACCTCGGCCATACCGCCCGACCCGATGCGCGCACCGAGGTCGATCCCCGGAAGAAGATCGCGTGGGGGGTGAATCGGATCGCGCATCCACGCGATTTCCCCGGCCGTCGCCCACTTCATGCGCATCACGATTTCCGCGAACGAAAGCGCACGACCGCGACTCGCCAACTCCGCCGACTTCGCGAGCGCGGACTCCGCCTGCACCTTCGTAAGGAGACCTT
>JAFMJN010000139.1 GCA_017853435.1 Planctomycetota bacterium
CGGTCGACGCATGTCGAACGCGACTTGGTGCTCGAAGTGACGTGCGACGGGAACTGGTTCGAAACCGGGCGCTTCCCCCTCCCGCCCCTCAACCCGGACGCTTCGGTCGAGATCCCGACACCCGACCTGAAAGTGGACGGGACGCGTCTGCGTGACCTCGAAGAAGCGGTGACAACCGTCCTCCGGGCGCGGATCCTTCGCGGAGACGTCGAACTGGCGAAGGCGTCGACCCCCTTTCGGGTCTTGGCCCACAACGAGTGGATCGCGACCCTCCGGCGTGACCTCATCGCGGCGTTCGTCCTGCCGAACCACCCCGCTGTGACCGAACTCGTCGCCGAAGCCCGCGACCTCCAACAAAAGCTCTTCGGCGAGGCGTCGTTCGAGGGCTACCAAGTCTCCGAGAAGTCCGGCGACCCGGAACGGGTCGTCCAACAGGCGCACGCCCTGTACAGCGCTCTCCAGCAGCGTGGGGTCACCTATCTCGGGGTTCCCCCATCTTTCGAATCCCACGGTCAGAAGATCCGCCTCCCGGAGTCCCTGCGTCGCGAGCGGATGGGCAACTGCATCGAGCTCGCGACATGGTTCGCGGCGGCCCTCGAAGCCTGCGGACTCGACCCCGTGATCGTGATGATCGACGGCCATGCCTTCTCGGGGTTCCGCCTGTCGGAATCCTCCAACGGGCTCGACGTGATCGAAACCGACGCGTCGACGGTTCGCAAACTCGTCGACTCGAAGCGCCTCATCCTCGTCGAATCGACTATGGCGACGAGCCGACCGGCCGTGGCCTTCGCGGACGCCTGCGAAGCGGCCCGCGGCATGATCGATGAAGCGACATTCACCGCAATGGTCGACATACGGCTCGCGCGAACGGCGAAAGTCCGCCCTTTCGTCACCGGCGACGCTCCGGTCGATACCACGACGATCGGCGTCCCGGTCACGGAGTTCGACACGAAACTTCCGGACGCTCGCGTTCCGGCGGCGCGAGCGCGCGGCGGCAAGACCCGTACGCGCGTGGACGGCTGGGTCGACGCGCTCCTCGACCTGACCCTGCGCAACGCTCTGTTGGGCATGACGCTGGAATCGTCGCCGGAGGGGTGGCTCGGCGTACGAACGACGCGGAAAGGCGTGATCCTTCCGATTCCGGATCTCGCGGCCTTCGAAAATGCCCTGAGTGACGGCACACGCTTCCGCCTCGAGGATGGTCCGCTGACCGTCGGCACGAAGCGTGACGACCCAAGGGTGGTGGAGCACCTCGGCGCCGAAATGGAGCGCGGCGTCCTTCACCCGGGGCTCGGCGCCGTCGACGTCAAACTGCGCATCCGCGACCTTTGGAAGCGTCACACCACGGGTCTCGAGGAAAAAGGCGTCTCCCCGATCCACGTCGCCCTCGGATTCCTCAAGTGGTTCGAAGCCGACGGATCTTCGCAGCCCCGCTTTGCCCCGCTGCTGCTCGTCCCCGCGGCGGTCACGCGCGACTCGGTCGGTGCGGCGTTCCACGTGGAAGCGGGTGATGGAGAAACCGTCTTCAACGGAGCACTCGTCGCGAAGCTCAGGAACGAATTCGGAATCGATCTCTCGGCACTCGCACACGAACTCCCCGAGGAAGATTCGGGAGTCGACGTCGAAGCGGTGTTCCACACGGTGACCGAAGCCGTGCTCCGACTGAAGCGCTTCGAGGTCGTGCGCCTCGCCATGCTCGCGCCCTTCGAATACCGCAAGCAGGTGATGGCCAAAGACCTGAAAGAAATCGCCGCTTCGTCGGAAGGCGCTCCGAACGAGTTTCTCGCGAAACTCGCGCCGAGTCTTTCATCGAAGTGGGCTCCCGATTACTACGGCGGCGGGACGTTCACGAAGCTCGAGGCCCTCGACGACACCGTCCCTCCCGATCTGCTCCCGCTCGTCGTCGACAGCGATTCCAGCCAGTTGTCCGCGGTCCACGCGGCCCTGACGGGCAAGTCCTTCGTGCTCCAGGGTCCGCCGGGCACCGGAAAGTCGCAGACGATCACGAACATGATCGCCAGTCTGCTCGCAGCCGGGAAACGCGTGTTGTTCGTCGCCGAAAAGCGCGCGGCCCTTTCCGTCGTCGCTCATCGTCTCGGACGCGCCGAGCTCGGCACCGCGTGTCTCGAACTCCACAGCGAGAAGGCGGACCCGGGTCACGTGTCGCGCAGTCTCGTCGAAGCCCTCGACGAAGTGCGTCCTCAAGACGCGGGTCGCTTCGCGTCGTCGGCGCAGGAAGTCGCCGAAAAGCGCCAACGACTCAACCAATTCGTCCGCCGACTCCACGCCCCGACGCCTCTCGGCTGGACCTTTTACCTCGCGTCCGCCCGACGGCACGCCCTCCGTCAACTGATGCCTCCCGCGGTCAGCCACCCGAATCCGCTCGAGACTTCCGGAGACCTGTTCGAGAGACGTCTGAAGGCCCTCGCGGCTTTGGAAGCGTCGATCGAAGACTGCGGCGGCTGGAGCACGCACCCGTTCCGTGTGTCGAGACTCGCCGTGTGGACGGAGAAACTCGAGTCTCAGGCGAACGACCATCTCTCGGCCCTCGAGGAGGCCGCCGAAGCGATGATCCGCGCGGCGGACGCCGCCGCAACGACGCTCGGCATCCCTCATGCGCTTGTCGAAGCCGCACCGACGCAGGCGACGACGATGTTGCGACTCGCCGGGGAAGCGCCGCCGCGGTGGGTCCGCGACCTCGCCGTGCGTCCGGACCGTGAGGACTACCTGACCGTCTTCCAGCGACTCGCTTCGGTGAGCGAACGCCGCAGCGGACGACTAACGACATTGGGAACGCGTTGGAGCGACGGCCTCCACGACCTCGACCTCCCGGGGCTGCTTGCGGAGATCAAGACGGCGGCGCCGAAGTGGGCTCCGCTGCGCTGGTGGGCACTCCGCGGCCCGAAGTCGAGACTCGTCGGCGTTTCGAAGGGAGAACTCCCCGCGATCGACACGTTGATCGCCGATTTGGAACTTGCGATCGCAGCCCGCGCCGACGCGAAGGAACTCGACACGGCGTCCCAAGCGGTCGTCTCGTTGATGGGCCCCGCGTTCGAAGGGGCCCGCACCCCCGCATCGGTCTTCTCCCGCGCGGAGGACGCGCGCCGTTGGGCCGAAGCCGTTTCGCAGCTGAACCGCGCCGCCCGCGAGCACGACCTCGCGCCGGTGGATCCGAAACTCCCGGTGCCCATGCTCGAGACCGACGTCGCCTCGGCATGCGCCGCCACGCTCGAGGATGCCATCGCCACGTTGAGCCGATCGGCGGAGACGACGACCACTTTGCTCGCCTCGGTGCCCGATGCCGCGTTCGGTGTCGGAGGCGCCACACGTGCCCCGCGAGCGGCCGCCGCATTTGCCGCGACGACACGCGCGGCCTTGGGGACGCTGCGCGACAAGACGGCGTCGGAAGCCGCCGCCCAAGTCGCGGGCGATCTCGGACTCGGCCCGTTCATCGAATATGTCCGGCAGGGCCGCGTTCCGGAGAAGGGTGTTTCGGACTGGTACGAAGCGGCGTTCCTACGTCTTTGGATCGACGAAATGGTCGACGCCCATCCCGTGTTGGCCCAGTTCAGAGGGCGCGAGCACGATCGACTCGTCGACGCGTTCCGTCGGGAAGACTCTCTTTTGCTCGACGCCGGAAAGAAGAAGGCGCGCTACGACATTCTTTCGCGCCGACCGCCCCCCGGGCACAACGCGCATGCGGAAAGCGACGTCGGTTTGCTGCGTCGTGAGCATGCGAAGAAGCGCCGACGTCTTCCCGTGCGCCGATTACTCAAGGAACTCGAGCATTTGGTCCCGAAGCTCAAGCCCTGCTTCCTCATGAGTCCGCTCGCGGTCAGCCACTTCCTTCCCGTCGATTGCGCGAAGTTCGACACGGTCATTTTCGACGAGGCGTCCCAGGTGAAAACCGCCGACGCCATCGGTGCCCTTTGGCGCGGACGTCAGGTGATCGTCGTCGGTGACTCCAAGCAGATGCCGCCCACGGATTTCTTCTCGGTCGGCATCGGCGACGACGACGAACCCGCGACGGACATCCCCGAAGATACCGAGAGCATCCTCGACGAAGCCACGGTGTCGGGCGTTCCCGGGCTCATGCTGACGTGGCACTACAGAAGCCGCGACGAACGGCTGATCGCGTTCTCCAACTTCAACTACTACGACGGCAAGTTGTTGACGTTCCCCGCCGCCGACCCCGCCGGCGAGGGCTGCGGCCTCGAGTACATCCGCACGGCGGGCGTCTACGACATGGGCAAGGCGCGCCGCAATCAAGTCGAAGCGGAGCGCGTGGTTTCGATGGTCGTCGAACGGCTACGCGACCCCGCCCGTCGAGATCGCTCGATCGGCATCGTCACGTTCAATACGCAGCAGCAGGACTTGATCGAGACGCTTTTGGAAGCGGAGCGCAAGAAGTCCCCGGAGATCGAACCGTACTTCAACGCGTCGGCACCGGAGCCACTGTTCGTCAAAAACCTCGAGAACGTCCAAGGTGACGAACGTGACGTCATGATCTTCTCGACGACGTTCGGACGCGACGCTCTCGGGCGACTGTCGATGAACTTCGGTCCGATGAACAAGGCGGGCGGTGAACGGCGGCTCAACGTCGCCGTCACACGCGCCCGCGAACGTCTCGTCGTCGTCACGTCGATGGACCCGGAGGATATCGACCTCACGCGGAGTTCCGCGATCGGCATCAAGCACCTCCGAGACTTCCTCGCCTACGCGCGGGACGGACGGCGCGCGCTCCTCGCGGCGGTCAGCGCCTCGGCTTCGGCGGTTTGCGAATCTCCGTTCGAACTCGACGTCCTCGCCGTCTGCGAGTCGCTCGGTTGGCGTGTCGATTGTCAGGTCGGCTGCTCCGGCTATCGCATCGACCTCGCCGCGCGCGATCCACAGGCTCCGGGGCGGCATGTCCTCGCCATCGAATGCGACGGGGCCACCTATCATTCCGGAGCGACGGCGCGCGACCGCGATCGGTTGCGTCAATCGGTGCTCGAAGGTCTCGGATGGCGCTTCCACCGCATCTGGTCCACCGACTGGCGGCTGAACCGCGAGACCGAAATCGAACGCCTGAAAAAGGCCTACAAGGACGCCTGCGACGCCCCACGACGTCCGCCGGGTCGCGGCGCCAATCGTGAACTTCGATCGGAAGCCCATGCCACGCAGGACGTGGTCCGGAGCGCCCCGACGCCCGTTGCGACGGTCCAGGTCAAGCCGCAAGCCCCTACGATCGAAGCCGTCGATCCGAAGGCGGTCACCGACACCATGCGTCGCGACGCGATCCTCGCCGTTCTTCAAGAAGGGGGCACCATGCCTCGCGAGGCGTTGATCAAGGCGGCCGCGAACCGCGTCGGCCACCAGCGGGTCGGTACGCGAATCAAGGACGCCTTCGCGAAAGTTGTCGACGGTCTTCTGTCGCAGCAACGTCTCGTCGTGATCAACGACCGCATCACGCTAAAATAACTTCATGATTCGCGTCGAACCGCACCCGCTCGTCGAGATCGCCGCTTTGACGGTGGTATTCCCGAAGCCTCTCGGGATCCTCGGCGTTCCGGACACCGTCGCCGCACTGCTCGTTCCCGGCGCTTCGGCCCCCATGACCGCCGACGATTCCGTTCGAAGCGCGGTCCGTGATCTCCTCCGGCACGGTGGCTACAAGCCCACCGGCCGCGGCAAGCCCGCCTCGGAATACCTTCTGAAGGCCGTCGCCGAAGGCGGCCTCGGGTCCATCAACGCCGCCGTCGACGCGGGCAACGCCGCGTCGCTGCACAGCGGCCTCCCGATCAGCATCGTGGACCTCGATAGGGCGGTCGCGCCCTTCGTCGTTCGTGTGGCCGGTCCCGGTTCGGCGTACGTGTTCAACACCGCGGGCCACGCCATCGATCTCGAAGGACTGATCGGCCTCGAGGACGCCGACGGCCCCTGCGCGAACGCCGTGAAGGATTCGCAACGAACGAAGACGACCGCGGAGACGACCCGAATTTTGGCCGTCGTTTGGGGTACCCGTGCGCTCCCCGGACGCGCCGCCGCCACGGCGGGCTGGATCGCGACTCTTTTGACGAATTCAGGCGGGCAACCGGCAACGCTTTTTATCGAGGCATGATCCGACGACCTGGGATCGCTGATCAACCGCTATGCGGTCGGGATGCGAGCTCCATGAGAACGGTGGCGATTTTTTCTTTTCCGGCGCGCCCTTGCGCCACGTCCATGGTCAGCTCGAAAAGCTCGTCCGTTCCCGAGTCGATCGTCACTCCGTTCAGCTCGAGAAACGTGAGTGCCGCCGCAAGACCGATACGCTTGTTTCCGTCGACGAAGGCATGATTGGAAACGAGATGGAAGTAGTAAGCGGCCGCCATCTGGTAGAGGCCGACATGAACGAACTCTCCCCCGTAGGTCGCCATGGGCTGAGCGACGGCAGACTCGAGAAGCGCCGGATCGCGCACCCCCGGTGCGCCACCGAATCTCTCGATTTGGTGCGCGTGCACCAAGAGCACATCTTCGACATCCAAGAAGTCGATCGCACTCACTTCGCAAGTTTCTCGAATGCTTTCGCGTGCTTCTCCGCAATCCGGATCGCCGCCGCACGTACCCGTTCGGACTTTGTGTTCCGCATCGGCCGGATGATCAACGCATCCCCATCCGTGCTGATGTCGAGGGGCGTGTCCTTGTCGATCCGCAACAGTTCGAGAACCGGTCGATCGATGATGATCCCCAAGCTGTTTCCCACGACGCTCAACTTCTTCCGCATACTTCTACTCCGGTCGCTGGAAGGATGAGAACTGGCTCTCCTGTCCGTACGAACAATGTTATCACCTTGCGGTGGCGCGGTCAAGGCCATCCGAACTGGAGCGGGCGAACGACATCGGCAGTGAAATGATCTTGCCGCATCACCGCACTGCCGATTGCGGAAATAGGATTTCGAAACGAGAATCGGAACATGTCCATCGGAGCGATCCTGAAACTGCGCTGCTCGCGCTGCCTCGAAGGCGAGGTCTACCTGCCGGGGCGATGGTTCGCGATGCACGATGCGTGTCCACGGTGCGGCCTCAAGTACGAACGCGAACCCGGGTTCTTCCTCGGCGCGATGTACGTGAGTTACACCCTCGGAGTGCTGATCGCCTTACCCGTGTCGGCCACGTTGTTCTTCAAATACGACGTCGGAGCCGGTCTCTCGGCCTTTGC
>JAFMJN010000140.1 GCA_017853435.1 Planctomycetota bacterium
ACGTTGTCGCTGTCGTCGCTCAATCCGGGCGAAGCCTCGTTGACCCTCACGCTACAAGACTCGACGTCGACGTCGCAAGTCGGCCAAACCAACTTCGCGACGAACCGTCTCGTCGTGACGACCGAAGGCCGCGCTCCGGACAAGGAAACGTCGGTCGTGTCGGTCTACGACAGCCTCGGCATCCTTCACTCGGTGACGGTGAACTTCGAGCGTCAGATCGACGGTCGCTGGATCGTCTCCGCGTCGATCCCGCCGGAAGAAGGCACCATCACGAACCCGAACATCGCGTCTCTTTCCTTCGGTGCGGACGGGTCGCTCCCCGCCGCGCTGGCCTCCACCCTCGACATCACGTGGGCGGGCGGAGCGGGTAGCCAAACCGTGCGTCTCGGATTCGGCACGCCGGGTGGCTTCGACGGCGTGACGCAATTCGGCGCTTCGGGCGACGTCTTCGGCAACGCCGACGGTGCGCCTCCCGGATCGCTCTCGTCCATCGGCATCCGCCCGGACGGCACGGTCGAAGGCTTCTTCACCAACGGCAAGATCGTTCCGATCGACACCCTTCAGGTCGCCCTCTTCACCAACCCCGCGGGCTTGACCCGCGACGGCAACGGTCTGCTCAAGGTCTCGTCGAACTCGGGTGCGGCGCAGCTCGCGACGCCGGGGTCCGGCTCGGCCGGAACCGTGGTGTCCGGTTCGCTCGAAGGATCGAATGTGGACGTCGCCGAAGAGTTCGTGCGCCTCATCGAAGCGCAGCGCGGATTCCAAGCGAACGCCCGCGTCATCTCGACCACCGACCAAGTCCTCGCGGAACTCGTGAACCTCGGTCGCTGATCGCGGCGAGCGAAAACGACGAAAAAAGGGGCCCGCCTCCGCAAGGAGACGGGCCCCCCTTCTTTCGACGAAGTCGAAAGAAGATCCCTTACGGGATGGTATGGGTCACGGGCGCGGACGCCGCCACGGGGAGGCCGTTCGGCCCGAGCACCACGGAAACTCCGTAGAGGGTCAATCCCGACGGGATCCCGCCGGGGATTTCGAGATGGAACGAACCCCCGCCGTTCAACGACGTCACGAACGGGAAGCCGGCGGTCACTTCGGAGGCCAGTTCCGCGATCGGGATGTCGATCCCGTAGAACCACCCAAATGGATACGCGCCGGCCGCCAACGTGATGGCGTTGACGGTCGTCGCGCCGACGGGGCCGTGCACCGACATCGAAAGCGCTCCCGGCGCCTTCGAACAAAGTTCGAGCGCGAGTGCCGGCGTCGGATCGTAGATCGACACGTTGTCGATGTTCCACGACGAAACCGAATAGACACCCGGATTCGAGATCGCGTACGCGAAGCGCACCGCGAAAGCGGCGTTCTTGTAGTTCGTGACGTCGAACGACTGAGGAGTCCACGCGTTGTCCTGAACGCCGGGCGATCCGCCGGTCTGCCAAATCGTCTGCCACGCGGCTCCGTCGTAGACCTCGACACGGTTGGCCATGTACGGGGTGTAATCGGAGTTGAGCCACCGCATGTAGTCCAACTTCAACTTCTGCGCGTTCGACGTATCCACGGTCGGACTCGTCAGGTGGTAGTAGCCGTGAAGGACCTGCGGAGCGTTTCCACCGATCACCACACCCGCGACGCCGCCGCCCGTCACGCCGTCGGCGTCGTAGGACGGATCGGGTCCGCCGTATTGCTGTCCGGACGACGACGCGGACGCGCCGATACCCCACGTCGAATCCAGGGTCCAACCCGCGGAGTTGTCCTTGAAGCGTTCATCGAGATAGCCGCCGGACGACACCTTCACGTTGTCGAGATTCCACGACGAAACGGTATAGGCACCACCCTGCAGGACGGCCATTCCGAAACGCACCTTGAAGCAGGATCCCGCCAAGCTGAGCGGGAGGGCGAAGGTCTGCTTGGACCACGCCGCATCCTGAACGCCCGGGGACGCGCCCGTCTGCCAGATGGTTTGCCACGCGGTGCCGTCGAAAACCTCCACCTTGTTCTGCATGAAGGGGAGATAGTCGGAATTCAACCATCGGTCGAACTCCAACTTGAGCGACCCCGCACCCGCGGTGTTGATGACGGGACTCGTAAGCCAGTAGAAGCCGTGGACCGACGTCGTCGCGTTGCCGCCGAGCACGACGCCCGCGATGCCACCGCCGGTGATGCCGTCACCATCCGCGGAAGGATCCGGGCCGCCGTAGGACTGGCCCGAAGACGCCGCGGCTCCGCCGATCGCCCATTGGGTGTCGAGAGTCCACCCCGCCGCGTTGTTGTTGAAGGTCTCCTTGAAGAACGTTTGGGCCGACAGAGCGCCGACCGAAAGCACGACTGCACAAAGGAACCGCATCCGGAAATTCATCGGGAACTCCTTGAAACCCCGTCGAATAAAATCGGGGCACGAGGAACCCTAGTCGGAGGCGGGGGTGGGTCGCGAGACACGAAAAGACACGTCGTCGAAAGTAGACGTTCGCGGTCACGCGACGATTTTCCATGTCGCGACGCCGATGATCACGGACGCGGAGGTCGATCTGCCGTCGACGCGTGGAGAGACCGCACGACGCGGTCAGCCGCGTGCGAGTCGCACCGCTTCGCGATGCATGAACACCGCGAGCGCGCCGGCTTCGTCGACGGACTTTCCGACCGCGGCGAATCCGTGTCCGCGTCGAATGACGAAGGATCCGTCGCCGAGGGCCTCGGCGGTTTCTTCCGCGTCCATACGGGTTCCGAATCGACGCGCCTGCGCGGTGACCCGAACTCCGTGCAAGCGGGCGAGGTCGTCGGCACGTTCGAGGACGACGTCGTCGTGGCCGTGGAGGACCGCGCCGACGTCGGGACGGGCGGCGTAGATGCGCCCGTGCAGGAAGGCGTCGGACGACGGAGGTCGCTCGCCGAGCACGTGGATTTCCCAGCCGAGAAGATCTTCGCGGACGACTTCGACGAAATCGCGCCAGCCGAGTCCGGACTTCAACGTCGACCGCGTCGCGGTGATCATGAATCCACGAGGGGTGCGAAACGAAAGATTGCCGGCGCTGGCGCCACCGACGACGGGAGCGAGTCCTTCGGCGTCGAACACGTTGCACCAATGGGCGAGACGAGCGGCTTCTTCCGGGTAATGATTCGGCAGGCGATCCCGCACCTTGACGGTGAAGGTGTGCCGGATGCCGCACTCCCGATTTTCCTCGGACGTTCCGCTCATGCGGGAATCCTAGCGCGCCCTTGCGCTCCGGCCCGTTCCGTGGTTCACTCTCCCCCGCGTGTTGGGATTCATCGAGCGTCCGGCGACGGTTTGGGGACCGTCGTGGACCCTGCCCGTCGGTGGCGTGTCGGCTTCGGTGTCGACCCGTTTCGGCGGACTTTCACAGGGTGCCTTCGCCTCCCTCAACCTCGGCTTCTTCACCGGGGATGAGCCCGCTCGTGTCCGGAGGAACCGCGAACGCTTCGCCGCGACCGCGGGCTTCGATCCGCGCCGCGCGATCGCCCCGCATCACGTCCACGGCACCGACGTCGTCGCCGTCGACGCCACCGCGGTTCCGCCGGAAGGCATTCTCGCGCCGCATCCGACGCTTCGCGCCGATGGGCTCGTCACGACGACTCCCCGACTTGCGCTTCTCGTCGGCGCCGCCGACTGCGCCCCCGTGTTCCTCGCGACACGCGACGGCTCCGCCGTGGCGATCGCGCACGCCGGTTGGCGCGGGACGTTGGCGGGTGTCGTCGGGAAAGCCGTCGCGGAACTCTGCCGCCGAGCCGACTGCACCCCGAGTCGATTGACCGCCGCCATCGGCCCCTGCATCGGACCTTGCTGCTTCGAAGTGGGCGAAGACGTCGCGACCGCGTTCGCGCGTCGGCTTCCCGGAGCCGTACGTCGCGTCGGCGTCGGCGTCAGACCGCACGTCGATCTCGCCGCGGCGATCGCGCGCGATCTGCGCGACGCGGGCGTTCCCGGCGTTCCGACCCCGCCTCCGTGCACCCGGTGCCGCTCCGACGAGTTCTTCTCGCACCGTTCGGGCGCGGGTGTCCCCGTCGGGCGCATGCTCGCCGCCGTTTGGCGTGACTGACCCGGACCGACTCCCCCACATCCAAGTCGCGCGCCAATCCCGCGCCGTTTGGTTCGGTTTGCTCGCCGTCGCATTGATCGCGTTGGCGACGCGCCGCCCTCCGCTGCAACTGCTCGCGGGATGCGTCCTCCTCGCCACGTTCGTGCGCGATCGAGCCACCCTCGTCGTCACCCACGATCGCGTGGCGGCGGGCATCGGCCCCTTCCATGTGAAGTTCCCGCGTTCGGACGTCGTCGCGGCGGAGCCGGTCGATATCCCCTCTTGGCCGACGCGCATGAAGCGCGCCCTCTCGGCGACGCCCGACGCGGGTGGACTTCTCTGGCGCGAAGCGTCGGTCTGGTCCAACCGCGCGGGCTCAGGACTCCTCATCCGCAGAAAAAACGCCGCGCCCGTCGTCGTCGCCTGCGATCTGCCGGAGAAGGCGATCGCGGCGCTGTTCGACGGGCGCTGACCTTCCCGGCGCGGCGCGCCGGGAGCGGGAAATCACACCTTCGCGTCCACCGTATCGACGAGGAGTCCGATCGTCGCCGCGGCGAGTTTCTCCAAAAGCGTGTTTTGCTTGAGGCGCGTGTTGAGGTGCCCGAAGTCGACGCGATCGAGATCCTGATCCTGATTGAAGCAGGAGAAGACGAACGTTTCCTTGCCCGTCTCCGGATCGACGTGCCGCTGCAGACACTGGGCGCACACTTCCTTCATCATGCACTGCATCGGCGAGTTGATCGATCCGACGGCATGATGCCCCTTCTTCATGTACGGCCCGAGCGTGGTGGCGTCGTGGCGGGCGGCCTTGACCGCGGCCATCATGCGATCGGAACCGATCGCGATGATGCGGTCGGCCTCCTGCATCGGGAAGACCTGCGGCCCGAGTTCACCCTTCGCCCATCGGAGCATCGCCTGAACGATGTTCGCCCGCACGTGACGGTCTTGCGGACGTCGCGGTACGAGCTCGGGGCCGGAGTCGGTCGAGAAGATGACCTGATCGGTCGACGCTTCGACTTCGTCCTGCTTGAAGAGATCCGAACCGGACTTGTACCCGGCGAAGTAGACCACTCGGCAGCCGTTGTCCTTCAACGCCTTCGCGATCGAGAAGAGCACCGCATTGCCGAGACCGCCGCCCGCGAGGACGACTTTCTCTCCGCGCGGGATTTCGGTCGGCGCACCGGTCGGCCCCATGCAAACGACTTCCTGGCCGATCTTGAGGCGCGCGCAGAGATTCGACGACCCGCCCATTTCCAGAATGATCAGCGAAAGCAGTCCCTTTTCGGGATCGGTCCACGCGCCGGTCAGCGCGAGACCTTCCATCGCGAGACGGATGCCGTGGACGAGCTCCGCCTGCGTCTCGAAATCCTGGAGACGATAGAACTGTCCCGGTTGGAACTTACGTGCCTGATACGGCGCGTGCAGGACGACCTCGACGATCGTCGGGGTGAGGCGTTCGACCTTCACGACGCGGGCGCGGAGATCACGATCGAGCCGCGCGCAGACGTCGCGGAAGGACTGTTCGCGTGCACCTTGCCCCGACGGTTCGAGATGGCGGATCCGTGAGCCGAAGAGGTCGACGACCTTGCGATAGCCGTTGCGGGCGGACGCCATCGCCTTGACGACGTTTCCCGCGTAGGCGGGATGGTTGTCTCCGTAGTAGGAGACCGTGAGTCCATCCTTCGTGTACGACGTGAAGAAGGACTCGGACGCCGGACCTTCGCCGAGCGTGACGGCACCGCCGTCGAAGGTCGCCGTGAACGGCGCGAAGAAGCCGCCCTTCGGCTGCATCTTGAACGTGCCGGGACGTTCGCGTTCGTAGATGGTGTTCGGGCTCGTCCCCGCCGCGACCATCACGGCGCGCGCCGGAATCTCCGTTTCCAACGACTTCCCGTCCTCGCCCTTCACCGCACGGGTGAAGCGAACGGCACGTACGGAACCGTCGGAAGCCGCGAGGCACTCCGTCGGCGAAACGTTTTCGATGAATCCGATCCCCTCTTCGAGCGCCTTCACGACTTCTTCGTGATTCAGGCGATAAGCGGGCGAATCCTGCAACGACTTGCGGTAGCAGATCGTCACACCGCCGAGGCGTCGGGTGATCGACACGAGGTCCGGCTCTTCGCCCGCGGCCAAGGCGCGCTCACGCTCCGCGCGATAGAGCGCGGCATGCGCGAGCAGTTCGTCCTGGTCCGCCTTCTCTTCGGAGGTCAAGCGCGCGACGTAGGCGTCGAATCGGCCCTCCGCCCGCAAAAGCGCGGTACGCGCGGCGACGCGCTCGCAGAGCAGCGGGTAATACGCGAGAAGTTCGGTGGCCGTATCGATCGCGGTCAATCCTCCGCCGATGACGACGGCGGGCAGACGCACCATCAAATTCGCGAGCGACGTGTCGCGGGTCGCTCCGGTCAACTGCAGCGCCATGAGGAAATCGCTGGCTTTTCGGACGCCGCGAATCAAATTGTTCTTCATGTCGACGACGGTCGGCTTTCCCGCCCCCGTCGCGACCGCCACGTGATCGAAGCCGAGTTCCGCCGCATCCTCGAGTTCGAGGGTTCCGCCGAAACGAATGCCGCCGAACATGCGAAGTCCCTGACGACGGGCCAGCGTCGCGTAGAGAAGGAACAGGAAGTTCTTGTCCCAACGGACCGTGATGCCGTACTCGGAAACACCGCCGAAACCGCGCGCGATGCGCTCGCCGAGATGCTCGTTCACGCCGCTCCATGCGCGCATCGGGACGAATCCGCGACCCGCCACCTCGGGCTCGAGCGGTTCGAGTTTCAGGCCGTCGATGGCGACGACGCCGAAACCTTCGTTGACCAGATAGTGCGCGAGCGTGTAGCCCGCGGGACCGAGGCCGACGACGAGGATCTTCCGTCCGTTCAGGGGCAGCTGATACGGGCGACGGATGTTGAGAGGGTTCCAGCGCGTGAGAAGACCGTAGACCTCGGGGCCGTACGGCATCGCAAGCACGTCGGTGAGGATCGACGTCTCGATCTGCGGAATGTTGACGGGTTCCTGCTTCTGATAGATGCAGGCCTTCATGCAGTCGTTGCAGATGCGATGCCC
>JAFMJN010000141.1 GCA_017853435.1 Planctomycetota bacterium
CGAAGACGCAGCCGCGATCGAGGCGTTCGACACCGTCGTCCGGGAGGGAGGGCGACATCCGCTCGTCGCGGACGCGAATTTGAAAGTGCTGACGACGCTCGCCGAATCCGGTCGTGTCGCCGACGCGCGGGCCCGCTTGGCGCCGCTTCGCAAGGATTACCCCGACGCACCCGCGCTGCTCGCCTTGGCCGAACAGTTCGACGCGATCGGACGGCCCGTCGGAGCCGTCGCGGACACCGTGCGTTGGATCACCGGGACGCATCCGCTCGCTTTCGATCGTGGGCGTCCGACCGTGATCGTGTTTTTCGCCGACTTCTACGAGTCGTCCGTGGACGAACTCGCACGGGTGAACACCCTCGCCGCGGGCTTCCGTGAAAAAGGTGTGGACGTCGTCGCCTTCACCAAGCGCTACCGCGGGAAGTCGCGAACGGAGGACGAGGAAGCCGCCATCCTGAAGGTCTTCGTGGAAGGGAAGGGGCTCAAGTTCCCCGTCGCGATGTTGTCCGGAGAAGCGACCCTTCGCGGTTGGGGAGTCCGAGGGCTTCCGCACGTCGCGGTGGTCGGCGGCGACGGGAACGTCGTCGGAATCAAGGTCGGGGCGGCGCGTCGGGATCCGCGCAGTGCCGTCGTGCTCGGGCGGATGGTCGAGCGGGCGCTCAGTGCGCCGCGCGGGCCGGAAGACCGCGGCCGCTGACGATCAGAATCAGGTTCGTGAGATTGACGAAGACGTGGGCCACGATCGGCGCCACGAGAGAACCGCGTTCTTCGAAGAGCCAGCCCGCGATGAAGCCGAAAGCCGTCGCGAACAGCGTCCAAGGGAACCAAGAGCGGTCCGGAACGAAGTGAAGGAGGCCGAAGATGACGGCGGCGGCCGGAAGGCCGAGCCACGGTTGGATCACGCCGCGGAAAAGCAGTTCTTCGCCGATTCCGGAGAGGATCGCGATGCGCGCCATTTCCCCGAGCGACAAGGGGCCGAGGGTGCGCCGGAAGGCCGCTTCCATCGAGTGGAAGGCGGGGACGACGCGCGCGATCACGTAGGTCACGAGGACGAGTGCCGCGGCGACGCAGAGACCGATGCCGAAGTCGGTCGCGATGGTTTCGGCGTCGAGTTTCGGCGGGAACGTCTTGGTGACGAAGGCCGACAGCACGAGACCGACGACGATCAGAGGCGCGTACACCACCGTCGCCGCGAAGGACACGGGGCACGGATTCCCGATCTCCGACCGGATCGCCGGGTCGATCAGGGAGTCGAGTTCCTCGTCGGGGACGTTCTTGGGATTGACCATCGGCGCCAGACCCGAGGCGGCCTCGGGTGCGGAAGGTTACCATGCATCCCTGATGCAGGACGCCGTCCGTAAACTCATCTCCCGCGGGGTGTTGATTCCTTCTCCCGATACCGTCTTCATCGACGCCGACGTCGTGCCGGAAAGGATCGCTTCCGGCGTGACGATCGGTCCGGGATCGCGGTTATCCGGCGCGCGCACGCTGCTTCTTTCCGGTGCGCGGATCGGGACGGAAGGACCTGCGGATGTGCGCGATTGCGCGCTCGGCGCGGGGGTGACGCTCGCTTCGGGATCGTTCTCCGACTCCGTGTTTTTCCCGCGCAGTTCCATCGGGCCGTCGGCGCACGTGCGCTTCGGCACGCTGCTCGACGAAGGCGCGAGTGCGGCCCATGCGGTGGGTCTGAAGCAGACGTTGTTGTTGCCTTATGCGACCCTCGGAAGCGTCATCAACTTCTGCGACGCGTTGCTCGCGGGTGGAAGCACGCGCGACGATCATTCCGAAGTCGGCTCCGGATTCATCCACTTCAATTTCACGCCGCACGGCGACAAGGCGACGCCCTCGTTGTTCGGAAACGTGCGCGAAGGCGTCTTCATGCGGTCTCCGCGCATCTTCCTCGGAGGAGCCGGAGGCGCCGTCGGGCCGATGGACATCGGGTTCGGAACGGTCCTCGCCGCCGGAAGCGTCTATCGCAAGGATCGCGGACGGTCCGTGCTCGTCTACGCCGAGCACCTCCCGGACCGCGAACGTCCGTTCGATCCGAACGAGATACGGGGAGCCTCGCGCCGCGTTCGCAAGAACTTGGCCTACATGGCGGAACTCGTCGCCTATTACGCTTGGTTGCGCGACGTGCGGGCGCCGTTCCACGCGTCGGACGCGGGCGAAGTTCTCCTCGGTGACGCCGCCCTCGCGCTGTTGCGCGAATCGATGCGGGAGCGTCTGCGGCAGTTGGGCAAGTTCGCGGATCTCGCCGCGGCTCACGCATCCGGGGACGAAGCTCGACGCCTCGTCGGGTTGCCGGAGCGGTTGAAGCGGGCATCGCCGACGATCGAGGATCTCGACGCCGCGGCGTCGCGCGGGACGTCCGCCGACCGTGACGCTTGGGTCGGCGCCCTCGATCGCGCGCTGCCTTTCCTCGACGCGGTTCGGGCGGCTCCCGACGCCGCCGTGACGGCCGGCCGGAAATGGCTCGACGGGATCGTCGAGCGTTGGCTCGAGGATCCCGTCGTGCGGGGATTGATCGCCGACTGAGCGGCGGGGGCGCCGACTACTTCTTGTCGTCGTTCGTCGGAGCCGGGGATCCCTTGGTCACGGAAATCGCGCGCAGCGTGATCGGCGACGCCGGAGTCTCGCCTTGGGCGCGGCCGACGCGCGTCATGGCGTCGAGGACTTCCATACCCGCGACGACTTCCGCGAACGGCGTCTGCTGAAGGTCGAGTGCCGCGAAATCCTTCATCACGAAGCAGAACGTGACGCCCGACGAATCGTTGCCGATCGGGTTGCGCAGCATCGACACGATGCCGCGGCGGTGCGTCAATCCGCTGAACTCGTGAGCGATGGAACTCGGCGCATTCGGCGCCCGTCCGGCACCGCGCGGGTCCGGCGTGAGCCCGTCCTTCGAGAGGGGGTCGCCCGCCGTGATGGTGTTGTCGTTCACGCGGGTGATGCGGGTGCCGTCGTACAAACCGTTGTTGCAGTTCTCGACGAAGCGTTCGACGTGCTTGCGCGCGACGTTCGGGTAGAACCGCACGGTGACGTCACCCATCGAGAAGCGCAGCGTCGCCGTCATGTCGTCGGCGAGGACGGGCAGCGGAACCGGCTTCCGCGGGTTCTTGGCGCGGAATGCGAGTTCTTGGGCCACGTCGTCGAGGGCGTCCTGCATGAGGGTGCGACCGTTCTTGCCGAGACGCGCCACGTTCAGCGGATGCTTCGAGAAGCGTTGCTGAATACTCACGAGGAGGTTTTGCGCCTCGTCGATCTCGCCCGCTTCGAGTTTGAAGTGAGCGAGGTACCACGTCGCCCACGGTTCGGCGGGCGTGTCGGCGGCGTTGATCATCGCCTCCGTCATGCGGTCGTTGATCTTCGCCCAGTCGAAGCCCGCGGAGGGCTGCGGCGTGGTCGCGCTCGTCAGGCTGGCGGCACCGCGGCGGGGGAGAGCGTTCTCCACCTCCTTCCAGCAGTCGGCCAAACTCTTCTGTGCGTGGATCGGTGCGGCGACGAGAAGGAGCGCCGCGAGGATGATGTGACGCATGGCGGGTCTCACTTTCCTTGCGCCCCGGCAATGACGAGATTGCGGCGCTTCGAGATTTCGTAGTAGTACCAGCGGTAATTCGACTGGTAGTGGGCGGTGCGTTCCGCGATGGTACGGAAATACACCAGTTCGGAATCGGTCATGTCGGCGTAGTTCGGTTCGAGGCGTTCGACGAGGCGGGCGATGTAGATCGTCTTGCCTTGCGGATCGACCATCGGCGCGGTCACTTGGCCGGGCTCGCGGAGATCGCGGACCTGATAAGCGCTCTTGATGAAGTCCTGACGCGACTTCGGCGTGTTCGAAACTTCACGTTCGGTGCGGGGTGGTTCGAATCCGAACGGCTCGGAGGTTTCGAGTTTCAGTCCCTTGGCCGCGACGACCGCGTCGAAGGACTTGCTCATGTGCTTCCGTTGGATGTCGGCGATCGCCGCGTTCCGCAGGGTGCGGGCGCGCGTGCGAATGACTTCGACTTCCTTCGGTTCGGTGATGTTCCGTTCCTTCGCCTCGCGATCGGCCTCGGCGTCGGCCGCCGCGAGCAGCGCGTCGATTTCCGGCTTGGCCGCGCGCGCGACTTCCTCGTCGAGCGCTTTGCGAACGTCGTTGGCCCGCTGGGTCGCCATCTTCATCGACGTGTTTTCGACGTAGATGGGGCCGAGCTTGCCCTTAACCTCCGCGAACTCGGGGAGACGGGCCTGGTCCTTCTCGACGAGTCGCGCGATCCACTGGACGCGTCCTTCGACGGAGACGTCCGGCAGCATCATTCCCGGATTGAGGTTGAACAACGCCGAGAACGCCTGCACGCCGTAGCGGTTGCCTCCCGCCGTGGCGAAGCCGGGCCGATCGACCCTGTCGACGCGGTGGTACTGAAGGCCGCGCTTTTCGGCGACGGCCTTCATGTCCGCGCCCGGTGCCCCCGCATCGGCGAGTGCTTCGCGAACGGCACCCGACATCATCATTTCCTTTTCGATGGTCTCGCGGAGGATCGAGAACGGGGTCACGAGCTTCGAAGGATCCGCTTTGTCGGTCGGATAGAGCTCCGGTCGACGTTGCGGCGGAATGAGCGCGTTGAGTCGGTCCTTGTTGCGGTTGTAGTAGGCGAGCGTTTCGTCGTAGGACGGCTTCCGCGTGCCTTCGGCGACCTTCGACCCCGGCGCCGTCGGATCGAGCCAGATGAACTCCGCCGAAATCGACATCGGCACGCGCATCATGTTTTGCACCGTGCGATCGTCGTCCCAGAACTTGCGCAGGTCGTCGTCGGACGCGTTCGCGAGTACGGTCGTGTGGTCGGACGCGGGGAAGACGACGTAATCGAGTTTGTACGTGTAGTGGTCCTTCGCGTACCCGTCGAAGACGTCCGTCGATTTCACCCGCATCGAATTCGCGAACAGGTCCTTGGCGCGTTGGACGGTCGCGGTTTCCTTCTGGTAGCGGGCGTAGACGTCTTCGGTGATCCCTTCCTGCTCCCAACGCTTGCGCAGTTGTTCGGCGAGGGCGGGATTGCGCTTCATCGGATCGGTCGCGGCGAACTCTTCGTCGGTGACGGCGAGGCCGAGTGCGGAGGCTTCGGCGTAGGCGAGCATGTGCTCGTACACGCGTCCGTCGGTGACGGGGCTACCGCTGCGGCCTTCCATCTTCTGCAGCATGGACAGCGCATCGAAGTAGGCACCCTCGGTGATCTGGACGGTCGCCCCTTCGAGTTCGTAGGTCGCTCGTACCTTGGCGGGGTCCGCGGGCTTCTCGAGGCGCGCAGGCTGGAACGGAGCCGCGCCGGCGGGGCCGGCGGGTCCCGGCGGCCGCGGGGGAAGCGGAGGCTTCACGGAGTCTTGAGCGAGCGTGACCGCGGCGAGAAGGAGCGAGACGAAGATTCCGTTCGGACGCATCATCGGAGAGATCTCCAGATTCCGGAACAGCACGCAAGTCCGCGTAGGAACGCGGGTAACGGCGAGGCTGTGCGATGGTAGCCGTTCGCCTCCGGAGGGATCAAGCAACGGAAGCGGCGGCCCGACGCTCCCTTTTCGCGCGTTTCAGGGGCGGAACTTTCGGCGCGACGGCGATTTTTTGCAGGTCGGGAAAAGGAAAGGGCCCCGGCCAGATGCCGGGGCCCCTTTGGAGCTGTGGAAAGCGTACGAGGAACAGATTTCAGGCGTAGAGAGGAAGGAGGGAGTTTTACGTGTTGCGACACACAACCCCGTCCGCTTTCCATTTCGGTGACCGATGAGCCGAAGCGCACCGGATGTTCGATCCGCGATACGGGACGAAAAGCCCCGAATCACGCCGAAATCCTATCGGCACCGATCAGGTTCATCAAGGAAAACCTTTCGAATCGGCGACCTTTTCGAAGTTGCGTCGACACGAAGAGATGGAGCGCTCGGAAGCCGCTCGACCGAAATCGGGCGCGTGCTGAGACTTCGGACCTCATGTGTCCGATAAGTCAACAGGGCTCTCACCGCCCAAGTTTTTCCATGCTTTTCTTCTTCAAGCGCACGGCGTCCGCCATTCACTGCAGTCGACTCGAGCGTCTCACCGACGCCGCCGACGTTCCCGGTCCTTGGGCGGATTCCGTCCGGACCACGCTCAAGAACGGGCGTACCGAGGACGCCGCTCCTTGGTTGATAAAAGGTCTCAAGAGATTTCCGCGGTCGCGCGAACTCGCGGCTCTCGCGGTCTCCGTCGAGCGACGAACGGGAACGCGTCTCCTCCCGAAGCCGGGAACCCGTGCGAAGTTCTTCCGTGACCTTTCGTCCACCGATGCCGCGGGAGCCTTGGCGGAAGCCGCCGATGCCGACGCGTTCGCCGGAGTCTTGGCGCGGTTGACGGGTGAGAACCCGAGCAGCCCCGGCTTTCCGGCCGCTCTCGCGGCTTTGGAACGCCGCGACGTGCCCGTCGGTACGGTCGAATATCCGGATTGGATCCGCTCCGAAGTGGAACGTCTCGCCGCGACGCCCGGTGTGAAGGCCGTCGTTCTCGCCGGCGTCGCCGGTGTCGTGGCCCAAGCGACCGGAGGCGTGATGGCGTCGGGAGACCCGCGTATCGCCGGGGCGGCTCGACTCGCTTCGGTGGTGATCCCGGCGACGAAATCTCTCGGCATCGGCGCGCATCTCGAATCCGTCGTGCGCGGCGAAGACGCCGAAACCGTCTGCGTCGGTACCTACGGTCACGTGCTCGTCGTCACGTTCGAGAAGGGCGCCGAATCGCGCCGCGTCCTCGAATCCGTTCGCGACGTCGCCTCGGCCCTCGGCCGCGCCTTCATGAAATCCGCACTCGATCCGGAGACGAACGATGCATGAAATTCTCGTCACACTGAACGGTCGTCCCGGCATCATCGGTTGCCTCCTTCTGACCCGTGACGGCATGACCGTCGCTTCGCAGTGGGGAGAAGGGCGCGACGCCGATCGCGGATCCGCGTTCGTCGCGTCGATCCTCGTCGCGCTCCTCGGCGTCGCCGATGCCGCCGGAAGCGGCGAGGTCGTCGAACTCGCGGTTTCCGGTACCGAAGGTCGCGTCCTCGTGGTCGCCGCGGGCGACGCGTGGCTCGTCGCGTTGACGGAACGT
>JAFMJN010000142.1 GCA_017853435.1 Planctomycetota bacterium
CGGATCAGGATGCGGCGGTCGCGGTCGTGGTGCAGAGCCCGAACTTCTTCGGCGTGATCGAAGACGGTGCGGGCTTGTCGCCGAACGCGTTCGTCGTGTCGGCGTGCGCCGAAGCGATGTCGATGGCCGTGCTCAAGCCGTTCCCCGCGTCGATCGCGACGGGAGAATGCCAGTCCTTCGGTATTCCGATGCAGCTCGGCGGCCCGACCGCGGGGTTCTTCGCGACGAAGAAGGACTTCGTCCGTCAAATGCCCGGACGTCTCGTCGGCAAGACCGTCGACGCCGACGGCAAGGACGCCCTCTGCATCACGCTCGCCACGCGCGAGCAATTCATCCGCCGTGAAAAGGCGACGTCGAACATCTGCACGGCGTCCGGCCTCATGTGCCTGCGCGCGACGACCTACCTTTCGCTGATGGGGCGCGACGGCGTGCGCGACGTCGCCCTGAAGTCCGCGAAGGCGGCGCAAACATTCGCGAAGGGCCTCGCGGCGATGGGCTTCCCCACCGTATTCGGCGGCGCCTTCTTCAACGAGTTCGTCGTCGACATGTCGAAGGATCCGGAACTCCCGGCGCGTCTCGAGAAGGCCGGATTCCTCCTCGGCATCCCGCTCGATCGCTGGTTCCCCGAACACGCGAACCGACGTCTCGTCGCGTTGACCGAATACGACTACCCGAACGTCCCGGCCCTCGTCGAGGAGGTGAAGTCCCATGCGCGCCATTCCTGAGCCGCCGATCTTCGAATTGGGATCTCCGGAGATTCCGGGTTTCCCCCTCGTCGAATCCTGCCCCGCGGTCGACGCCGCATCGTTGCCGTTCGCGATCCGCGACGACGCCCTCGGTGGTTGGTCTCAAGTCAACGAAATCGACGTGGTCCGCCACTACACGCGGTTGTCGACGTTGAACTTCGACATCAATCGCGGCATGTACCCGCTCGGGTCGTGCACGATGAAGCACAACCCGCTCCTCAACGAACGCGTCGCGGGCGACGCCCACTTCGCGCACTGCCACCCCTACTGGCCGGCGCCGTACCTCTCCGCGCATCGCGAAGTCATGTGCGAACTCGCGCGCGACTTGGCGGAAGTGTCCGGATTCGACGAAGTCTCCATCCAACCGGCGGCGGGCGCCCAAGGCGAACTCACCGCGGTCTTCATGATGAAGGCTTGGCTCGAGTCGAAGGGACACGCGCACAAGAAGGTGATGCTCATCCCGGACACCGCACACGGAACCAATCCCGCGTCGGCGGCGATGGCGGGGTTCACCTGCAAGCAGATCGCGTCGGGTCCCGACGGATGGCTGCGCCTCGAAGACGTCTTGCCGCACCTCGGCGACGACATCGCGGGCATCATGGTGACGAATCCCAACACGCTCGGCATCTACGAGCGGGACTTCACCGCGATCGCGGACGCCATCCACAAGGCGGGCGGCCTCGTCTACATGGACGGGGCGAACTTCAACGCGATCATGGGGGTCTTCCAGCCCGGGAAGATCGGCGCGGACGTCATGCACTTCAACCTGCACAAGACGTTCACCACGCCGCACGGCGGCGGCGGTCCCGGGTCCGGCCCCATCGGCTACAACAGTCACCTCGCGCCCTTCGCCCCGTCGATTCCGGGTGGCAAGTCCATCGGACGCATGAAGGCGTACTTCGGTCAGTGGGGCATGTTCATCCGTGCGTGGTGCTACATCCGCGCCCTCGGCGGTGAAGGCCTCCATCAAGCCAGCCTCGACGCGATCCTGAACGCCAACTACCTGCGCAAGGGACTCGAAGGGGTGCTTCACCTCCCGTACACGACGCCGACCCTTCACGAAGTCGTGTTCACGGACAAGCATTTCCCGAACGGTTTCATGACGCTCGACTTGGCGAAGCGGATCATCGACCACGGCTTCCATCCGCCCACGACCTACTTCCCCATCATGGTGAAGGGGGCGATCATGATCGAACCGACCGAAACCGAGCCGCGTCGCGAGCTCGATCGGTTCATCGAAGCGGTGAAGCGTGTGGTCGCGGAAATGGCGTCGGAACCCGACACCGTGAAGCGCGCCCCGCACACGACTCCGGTGCGTCGCCTCGACGAAACCCGTGCCGCGCGACAGCTCGAACTGCGTTGGCGGCCGCATGCGGCGCAGGCCTGACACCGGTCCGCCGGCCCCGCCGCCTTCGGCGGGGCCGCTGCGCGTCGTCGCGTTCGAAGGATCCACCGGAGCCCGCCACATGGCGGTCGACACCGCGTTGCTGACGATCGCGGCCACGACCACCCTAAGGCTCTACGCGTGGACGCCCCCGGCCCTGAGCCTCGGATGGTTTCAGGAAGTGGGCGACGTCGCGGCGTACCGATCGGCGGGCTATGACGTGGTCCGACGTCCGACCGGCGGGGGAGCGGTGATTCATCACCACGAAGTGACCTACGCGTTCATCGTTTCCGCCGATCATCCCCGCCTCGTCGGGCTTTCGACGGAAGAGTCCTATGCGGTGATCCACGCTCCCGTCATCGCGGCGTTGGCCTCGTTGGGGGCGGACGTCGTGTCGCCGCCGAGCGCGCCGCCGCCCTCGGGCGGTCCCGACGGACCACGCCTCTGTTTCGATCGCACCGCATCGGTCGATCTCGTCCACGGCGGCAAGAAGGTGGTGGGATCCGCGCAGCGACGGCTCGGACGCCGCATCATGCAACACGGTTCGATCATCCTGCGGACGAATCCGTTCCAACCGTCGACGGGCAGCCTCGAAGACGTACTCGGAACGCCGGTCGATCCCGACCGCGTCGCCGTATCCGTCGAATCGGCGTTCCTCGATGCGTTCGGCCCCGGACGACGGGGAGCGCTCGACGACGACGAACGGGCGTTGGCGGCGCGCCTCGAATGCGAGTTCGCGATCCCATGACTTCCCACGACCGCATCGACGCCTTGGCACGTCTGTTCATCGCGGCCGGACACGGTCCCGTCGCGGTTCTCGACGACGCTTTGAACGCGGCTTCCCGCTCTGCGAGCGACGCCGACATCGAAGAAACGTTGCTGTTGCTCGTTCCCTACGCCGGCGTTCCCCGCGCTCTCGTCGCGTTCGGCGTTTGGCGGAAGCGTCGCGCGACGCCCGCCGCACCCGTCATCGGCCGCCCGGATCCGGACGGACGTCGTGGTACCGACGCGTTCGCCGAAGTTTACGGATCCTCCTCCGAGGGGGTCTCGGCGCTCCTTCGCACGTTGCACCCCGATCTCGAAGCCGCCGCGATCCATGACGCCTACGGCCGAACGCTGGCGCGGCCGTCCTTTCCGTGGGTCGATCGCGAACTCCTCGCCACCGCGTTCCTCGCGGCTCTCGGTGCCGCCCCCCAATGCGCGGCCCACGCGCGCGCGGCACTTCGCCACGGCGCCGACGGCGCGTGCATCGGACGAATGGTCGACTTGGGGCTGGGCGACAATCCCGACGACGTCGGAGTTCGGCACGCCGTCGCGGCCGCGCTGCGCGCCCGACGCTGATCCGCCGATCGCGGCGAGCTCCCGAAACGACGACGACCCGACACGTCCGGAGGACGCATCGGGTCGCGGGAGCGGCGAGCGGGATCAGCCCTTCTTCGCGTCGCTCTTGTCGCCGCAGCAACCTTCCTTCTTGGTCTCGGCCTTGTCGCCGCAGCAGCCTTCCTTCTTCGCGCCGTCGGCAGGCTTCTTGTCCTTGTCGGAACCGCAGCAGCCTTCCTTCTTGGCGCCGTCGGCGGGCTTCTTCACCTCACCGGACGCGTCGACTTCGCCTTCGCAGCAGGCGTCCTTCTTGACGGGCGCACCGCCGACCTTGACGGCGTCCGCCATGAAGATCACGGTCGTTTCATCGCCCTTGATCTTCTCCACTTCTTCTTTCGACTTGCCCGCGTCGATCGCGTAGTGGCGACGCATGGCTTCTGTCACGATCTTGACTTCCGCCTTACCTTCGACCGTCACGGCACGGCCCGCGACATCGAGCGGGACGAAGAACGCGTAGTCCTTGAACTTCACGCGCACGGACTGCTCGCCGTCCTTCAACGTGAGCCAGCAACCCTTCGCCTGGCAAACGCCTTCGATCTCGCCGTCGAGACGAATCGCCTTGCCTTCCTGCGCCTTGGGGTCCTTCATCAATTCGGTGAGTGCGAGCGCCTTGCTCATCGACGGCTTCGCGCCGTAGACCTCGTTGTCCTTCTCGAACACGATCGGCTTCGCGAGACCGAGTTTGCGCTCCGCCGCGGGCTTTTGCGCCTCCGGCTTGGGAGCGTCCTTCTTGGGTTCCTGCGCGAAAGCCGGAAGGCCGAGCGCACCGACGACGACCAATGTCAAAGCGAGTTTCATGGGTTCTCCGTAGGCGGAGGCCGCGGGCAATCGTCGCCGCCCGAATTCCTTCGCGCCCGAATCGGAAGAATGTTACGACACTTTCGGCGGAAAGCCCCATGTCGGGACCTTCGCCCGCCTCACATCCCATGAATCCCACCCCCGCCGCCACGCTTGCAAACCTTGCTGCACAGGTGGGAATTGCGATCGACGCCGACATCGCCGGACGCCTGGTGGCCTATCTCGAGGCCCTGCTCGCGTTGAACGAAGAGGTGAACCTCACCGCCATCCGAACCTTGGAGGAAGGCATTTCTCGCCACTTGGTCGACGGACTCGCCGTCGGCCTCCACGTGGCGGACATCGGCACGACCCCCGGGACCGCACTCGACATCGGAACGGGTGGCGGGTTTCCCGCGGTGCCCATGGCCGCCCTCCTGAGAACCTGTCGCGTCACCGCGCTCGACGGCACCCGCAAGAAAACCGAAGCCGTGCGCAAGCTGGCCGCTTCGGCGGGAATTCCTCTCACGGTCCGCTGGGGACGCGCGGAAGAACTCGCGGCGTCGGCCGATCCTCTCCGGGGTACGACGGATCTCGTGACCCTGCGAGCGGTGGCTCCGTTGGCGAAGGTCGTCGGACTCGCCGCTCCCTTCCTCCGTCGCGGCGGTCATCTCGTCGCGTGGAAAAGTCGCACCATCACGGAAGCGGAACTGGCCGAGGGGATCGCGATCGCACGGTCGCGCCGCCTCGAGCGCCTCCCCGACATCGACTACGAAGCCGGGCAACCCGCCCGCCTGATCCGATTCAGGAGACTCCCATGACTTCGGTCACGATTTCCGAGGCGCAGGCGTCGCTCGCGAAGATCCTCGCGGGGCTTCATCATCCGCCTCTCGGCGCGGCCGTCGCGCTTTCTGAAGAAACCGGCGAGACGTCGAAGATCCTTCTCGACCACCACGGTTACGGAAAGCCGCTCGACACGTCCGCATTGGCGGGGGAACTCGCCGATGTCTTCGTGTGTCTCGCCGAAATCGCGACGCTCCACGGAATCGATCTCGGCGAAGCGGTGTCGACGAAAGTCGACGACCTCGCGAAGCGCGCTCCGAAATGGCGCACCGATCTCTCGGGCGCCCTCGACGCCGCATGGAAGGGTGCGCACGGGAGCGGCGCGCGACGCCCGGACGCCCCGATCGACTGACGTCGGAAGCCGATCAATCCCCGCGCGGAGCACCGACGGCGAACGCCGTAGCCGCCCATCCGACGAGCAGCAGCACGCCCCCGATCGGCGTCACCGCTCCGAGCCAGGTCTTCCCCGTGACGCACAGAAGATAGAGCGTCCCCGAGAAGACGATCATCCCGGACGCGAATCCCGAGAGGGCGAGACCTCGGGCGCGTGAAGGTGCGAAACGGGCCACGACGAGCAGCATCGGCGCATGGACGATGTGGTAGAGGACGGCGGTTTCCCACGTCTCGACTCGCCCCGAGTCCTTCAACATCGTCGCAAGGCCGTGGGCGCCGAAAGCCCCGAGGACGACCGCGAGAAACCCCGCCCACGCCCCGAACCTCGACCACTTGATCATGGAGTGTTCCACGGGAGAAACGTAGCATTCCGCCATGGCCATCCGGACGTACACGCCTTTCGGACTCCCATCCTCGTTCCGCGTACTCGTGGCCTCGACGCCCGAAGAGGCGGATGCCCGCATCGTCGCCGAAGCGACGACCCGTTGGGCCGCTTGCAGGAAGGTCACGTTGGCTTCCGGCGCGACGTTCGCCGGGCCCTATGCCGCCTTGCGGGATCTCGTCGATCGGGGCGCACTCGATCTCTCCGGCGTCGAATTCCGTCACCTCGACGAATTCATGGACACGGAGCCGGGGACCCACGGGGCTCTGTCCAAGGAAATCACGGATGCGCTGTTCCCCGACGCGAACCCTCGTCGCGGTCGCTTCGTGCCCACGGATACCCGACGTCCCGACACCCTCGCCGTCCACGAATCCGGAGTGCGAGGTTCCGACATGGTCCTGCTCGGCGTCGGCGCGAACGGCCACCTGGCGTTCAACGAACCGGGCGTACCTCTGGGATCGGGAACCCACGCGGGTCCTTTGACCGACGGATCGCGGGCGGTCCATCGAGCCGCATTCGCCCGCGGTGGCCGCGAAGTTCCCGAAACCGCGCTCACGGCGGGACCGGCGACGATTCTCTCCGGAGGCCACCTCTTGCTCGCCGCAAAAGGATCGGGCAAGGCGGCCGCGGTCGCGGCGATGCTCGGTGGACCGATTTCCACGGACTGTCCGGCGTCGGCGATCCGTCTGCACGACGTGGTGACGGTCGTCCTCGACGCCGCCGCCGCCGAACGCTGGCTCGCCTGCGAAGTCCCGACGGCCGTGGCCGAGCCGGATGCGGTTCTCGACGCGCGCACGCTCGATCCTCGTGGGCCGGTGCTCGTCGTCGCACCGCACCCGGACGACGCCGGTATTTCGTGCGGCGGGGTCCTCGCCTCCCTGCGCGGACGCGTTCGCACCGTCATCGCGACATGGTCGACCGGTGCGCGCGCGTCCCGACCGGGTCTCGACGCGGTCGAAGGGGCTCGACTCCGCGAACGCGAAGCGGCTCTCGAAGCGGAAAGACTCGGTGCGGAAGTGCGCTTCCTACGAGCTTCGGCCTACGACACGGGTGTGCTCGACGCGCTCGACGTCGGCCGCCTCCGCGCATTGATCGAGGAATTGCGCCCCGCCTGGGTCTTCGCTCCGGCGCGCGCCGACGCCCATCCGACGCATCGGCTTTG
>JAFMJN010000143.1 GCA_017853435.1 Planctomycetota bacterium
GTGAGTCCGGGAGGCATCGCGAGGGCTTTTTGACTCGCGGTGAACACCGCATCGCAGCGCCGACCCGGGACATTCATCGCTCCCGCCGCCGTCACGGCGTCGACGAGCACGAAGACATCCGGGTAGCGCGCACAGACGTCGAGCAACGGATCGAGATCGAGCGCGACGCCCGTGCTCGTTTCCACCGCGACCAACGCCACGGCTTCCACGTCGTGGGTTGCGAGCGCGTGCTCGAGAACCTCGGGCGTGATGCCGAGATGATGAGGCACGTCGATCGACACCACCCGACGCCCCGAGGCTTCCGCCGCGATCTTCCACCTTTCGGCGAAGACCCCGCCGTTCGCGACGAGCAAGGACCGACGCACGAGATTGCGGACGGTCGCTTCCATCGCCAAGGTCGCCGAACAGGTGAGCGCATAGACGGGCCGATCGACGCCGAGCCACGGGCGCAACCCGTGGTCGAGTTCGTCGAGCATCGCCGCCGCCGCCGCGGAGCGATGGCCGATCATCGGCGTCGCCGCCGCCGCAAGCACGTCGGGGTGGACGTCGACCGGGCCCGGCAGAAAGAGGGTCGGCGTCCACGGCTTCATGACGTTGTTCTACCGCGAAACGAGCGATTGGGCATCGAGGACGATCGGCAGACTGGCGAGCACGGCGAAGACGCCGAGGAGTACGGCCGCCAATCGACCGAGCGATCGACCTCGGATCGTCGGGCAGGGACCGGGTCCGGGAAGCGTGGCGAACGCGGCCGCCGCGAGCGCGAGGATCGCGGGAATACGTACGTGCACGTCGATCATCGCATGGGCGACCAGCGCCGTCGTGCCGCACCACCATGCGAGATCCGCGTCGTCGCTGGAGATGTCGACGAAACCCGCGAGCTTCCACGCGACGACGCCGAGCACGGTCCACACCGCGGCGTCGACGAGAGCCGGTGCATCGACGCCCGCCGGGAAGAAGGTGATGAGACGTTGCATGAGTCCGGCGAGAAGTGTTCCGACGGCGAACCCGACGGCCCACGCGCGCGCGTCCCGGGCGACGGGTCGTTTCGCCGGGTCGCGGACGAGCGATGCGCCCAAGGCGGAAACCGTTCGCAAAGAGCCGCGAGCCGACGCGAGGCGCCCTCCGACGATCGCGCAGGCGACGAGTGCAAAGGGGACTCCGAATTCGAGAGCCATCGTGAGAATCGCTTGGTGGGGATCGCGGCTGAAGGCGGCATCGGTGCGCGAGGCCGCCGTCATGCGTGCGTCCGCCGAACCGGGGCCCGTTCCCGAGAGGAGAGCGACGACACCGTCCATGGTCGTCGGGAAGAGGGCGCGTAGTGCGGTCGTCCAATAGTCGAGGCGCTCGTTCAGCGTTCCGAGCTTGTTCGCGGCATCGGGCGCGAGCCGAGCGGCGACGACGATGGCGACCGCCGCCGCGACGACCGATGCGGCCAGCCATCGGGCCGTTCGGATCTTCGCCGGGCGTGCTTCGACCATGGCCCATCCGATCGCGCCTCCGACGACGACCGCCGTCGCCGCCCCGGCGGATCCCGCCGCGCACAACCCCGCGATGCCGAGGACGCCGAAGAGGACCGATGCGACCCGGCCCTTCCCCGCGGCGAGGCTCAGCACCACGCAAGGCATCAGCGTCACGAGAAAAGCCGACGCGAAGACGTTCGCCGAGGTGAACACGCCCGTCGCCCGCCAGGATGCGAGAAAGGCTCGCCCGAGTTCCGTCGTCGTGAGCGGAGCGCCGCTCCCGATCAGTTCGGCCGTCATCGAGGGCCGCAGATACAACACCTGCGCGAGACCCAACAATCCGAACATGAATCCGACGGCGACGAGCGCCCGGCGAAGGATCGACCCGGCGGACCGAGACATGGCCACGTCCCGCAGCGCGATGGCGGCGACAGTGAGCGCAAGAAGATCCACCGCGCGCAGACGCGCGTCTCCCGACGATCGGGACACGTGCCACGCGACGACGCACGGCAATGCGTAGGTGACGAGTCGTGCCGGGAGGTTCCACTTCGTCGCGCGGTCGGCGAGAACGAGCCCGCCGCCGAGGAGGAGGAGGCCCGCCGCAAGGGCTTCACCGACGGGTGACAGCCCCGCGGCGAGGAACGTCCGCAAGGCGAGTCCCGCACCCAGCGTTCCGACCGCCAACGCGGGAAGCCACGTGATCGACGCCGCACTCATGCGGGCGCGACTCCGCGACGGCGGACCCAAAGGATCGTCATAAGGACGGGAAGGAACGCGAGGTCGGCCGCGGAACGAGGAATTCCGGAGAGCGCGTTCGCGGCGAGCACGCCGATCCACGCGAGCGTCCAAAGACCGTGGACCGCCTTGTCGCGGGAGCCGACGGCGGCGGCCATGCGATGCAGGAGGTGGTCGTGACCCGCCGTGAACGGCGAGACCCCGCGGGCGATGCGCGCCACCGTGACGAGCACGCCGTCGATGACGGGAACGAGCAACAGCAGCGACGGAAGGAGGAAGGTCCGCCACGGGGCGGATCCGTCGTCGTAGCGCAGCATCATCACGAGCCCGGCGAGCAGGAAGCCGACGAGGAACGAACCCGCGTCACCCATGAAGAGCCGTGGTTTGGGGTAGTTCGCGGGAAGGAACACGATCAGCGCCGCGACGAGGCATGCCGCCAAGGCCGCCACGAACCACTGACCCTGTGCGATGGCGAAGACGAGGATCCCGGAGGCTTCGATCGCCGCTACGCCGCCGAGGGCGCCGTTCGCGTTGTCGACGAAGTTGTGGGCGTTCACGACGAGGATGACGAAACCCATCGTCACGACGGTCTGCAGCCACGGCCACGGGATCCATGCCGTGACGTGAAGCCCCGACGCGACGAGGATCGCGGCGGCCAAACCCTGCGCGAGGAGTCGCGGCCATACGGGAAGTTTCCGTCGGTCGTCGATGTAGCCGAGCACCATGAGGAGTAAGGCTCCGGCGACGACGGCGGCGACTTGGGCGCCGCGGCGACGAACGCCGTCGATCAGCGGGAGCACATCGGCGGGCAAGCGTTCGAACAAGGCGGGAAGGGAGGCGATGCCGAGACCGACGAGCATGGGAATCGCGACGCCGACGAGAATCACGAACCCACCGCCGTAGGGCATCGGATGCGGATGGTCTTTACGACCTTCCGGAATGTCGAGGTAGCCGGTGCGACGGGCGAAACGAATGATCGGGGCGACGCTCGCCGCCGACGCGATCATCGCGGCGATGAAGACCACGCCACCCGTGACCAAGAGTCCGTTCATGGTGCGGGCGTGCGGAACGGCGCACCGAGTCCGAGGAGGATGTCGCGCGCGCGGGTGGCGACGTTGACCGCATCGAAGGCGTGGCGGGAAAGTTCCACGGAGAGGGTGCCTCGGTAGCCGACGGCATCGAGGGCGTCGAGGACGGACGGCACGTCGAGGTGTCCTTCTCCGAAGGGAAGATGCTCGTGACGCCCCCGTCGCGTGTCTTCGATCGCCGCGGTGGCGATGTGCGGCGCGAACTTTCGGATGACGTCGCCGGGATCGCCCTCTCCGGTCGCCAAGAGGTGACCGATGTCAAGGCACAAGCGGAATCGGGCGGGATCGCCGAGCGCCGTCCGGAGGCTGGACCACTCCGCGACGGTTTCGACGAGGAATCCGGGTTCGGGTTCGAACGCGAGATCGACTCCGGCGCGCTCCGCGTGCGCGAGAGCGTCGGCGCAGCCGTCGACGAGGCGCGCCCACGCGTCGTCGTGCGACAGCGCTTCCGGTTTCGCGCCCGCCCACAGCGCGACGCAGTCGGCGCCGAGATCGCGCGCGATACGCACCGCCACGGCATTGAACGCGCGGCGTCGATCGCCGTCGTCCATCAACGTGGGGCGATGCTTACGGCGCGGGTCGAGGAGGAAGCGGGCCCCCGTCTCGACCACGACCTTCATGCGTCGTCGCGCGAGGATTTCCGCGACCTCCGTGACGCGCGCCGCGAGATCCGTCGCGAAGGGATCGAGGTGCACCACGTCGAGCGTCAGACTGACGGCGCCGTACCCGAGATCCGCGAGGATCGCCACGGCATCGTCGAATCGATGGTGGGCGAATCCGCTCGTCGCGTACCCCATGGTGTAGGACGTCGCCTGCATGATCTATTTCACGTCGCCGAGGATGATCGGCAGACCGCCCATGCCCGGATTACCGATCACGATGACCTTCGTGTTCGGCGATGCGGCGAGTTTCTCGGTGACTTCGAGACCTTTCCATCGCAGAAGATCGGGCGTGAGTCCGGCGGTGATGACCTTCTGTGAATCGGCGATGCCCTTCGCTTCGATTACGCGACGCTCGGCTTCCTTCTGCGCTTGTACCAGTTGGAATTCCATCGCCTGCGCTTCTTGATCGGCCCGCAACTTCGAGACGATGGCGGCTTGCAGTTCGGGCGGCAGTTCGACTTTGCGCAACGGTGTGGATTCGATGACGATCCCGCGACCCGCCAACGCCGCCTGCAGATCGGCCTTCAGGCGATCGGCGAGGAGTTCGCGTTCGCTCGTGTAGAGCGCCTTCGCATCGTAGGAGGCCGTCACGCCGCGCGCGGAAGAGCGGAAGAGCGGTTCCAAAAGAACTTGAGCGTAGTTGCGACCGACCGTCTTGTAGACCTCGGGAGCCTTCGCCGCGTCGAGGTGGAAAATCACCGACGCTTCGAGTCCGACCTTCAGCCCTTCTTTGGACGGAACGTCGAGTTCTTCCTTCAGCTCCTGCGTCTTGACCGACAGCATCTCGACGTTGGCGAAGGGATCGATGAAGTGGATACCCGAAAGAAGTGGTTCGGGAGAGACGGTTCCGAATCGGTTGACGACGCCCACATTGCCCGCGTCCACGATGACGCTGCATCGGATCAGCGCGATGAGCACCAACAGCATGACGAAGAGGCCGGAAACGGTCGCGCCGTGGCGGTTGCCCGCGCTCTTCATCATGGCGCCCACGACGATTCCGACGATGGCCAAGAGGGTGATGACGATGAAGCCCATACGGACGTCTCCTTTGCGCCCGTCACGCTACGATTTCCGCCGAGACTCCGCCATGCGCCCATCGAATCACAGGGACCCCGTCGTGTTGCCGCCCGCTCGTCTTCAGGGACTCGACGGGCACTGGGTCGTGCGCATCGCCGATGGGCGTATCGCCGGCGTGATGCCGACGTTCCTGACGGCGCCGACGCCCGACCGACGGCTGGTGCCGATGTTCGCCGACGGACACATGCATCTCGGCCTATGGGCCACGTTCCTCGCTTCCGTCGATCTGCGGGGGGCCGAGTCGCCGGAGGTCTGCGCCCGACGCGTGACGGCGGCGACGCAGCGCCACGAAGAAGGTCGATGGATTCTCGGCCGGGGCTTCGACGTGAACCGTTTCGCGGCGGACGCATCGTTCGACGCCGACCTCCTCGAGGCGGCGTCCCCGAAGCATCCCGTGTACTTGGCGGCCCACGACGAACACGCGGCGTGGGTGAACCGACGCGCGTTGGCGGCGGCCGGAATCGATCGATCGACGCCCGACCCCTACGGTGGACGGATCGTCCGCGACGCACGGGGCGAGGCGACGGGTTATCTGCTTGAAAATGCGATCGCTCTTGTGAAACGCGTACTGCCGCAGCGCACGCTCGAAATGTGGAAGGACGATCTCTTCGCGGCCCAGCAAGATCTTCTGTCGCGCGGCGTCTTGGTGGTGCAGGACGTGGACCCCGATACCGAGGAAGGTCTGCGCGCGCTCGACGACGAAGGGAAGCTGCGCCTGTATGTCGCGACGGCGATTCCGTCCAAGGATCTGCGCCGCGCGATCCGGGATGGACGGCGCACCGGGGAAGGGTCGGCGCACTTGCGTCTCGGCGGAGTGAAGTGGTTCGTCGACGGAAGTCTCGGGTCGCGCACCGCCGCGATGAAGGCTCCGTGGTCCGACCGTCCGGGCGATACCGGCACATGGCTCATTCCGGAAAGCCGACTTCTCGAAGAGTTGGAACTGGCGCATGCGGCGGGTCTCCGTCCGTTGATTCACGCGATCGGTGACGCCGCGGTGGAGCGCGTTCTGCGTTGTCTCGAAAAGACGGGGCCTTGGCCCGCCGATCTGCGACCGCGCGTGGAGCATGCGCAGACGGTCGCGGACGAAGACGTCGATCTCTTCGTGCGTTCGGGGGCTACGGCGTCGATGCAGCCGTGCCATTTGGCGACGGATCATGCGATCGCCGCGAAGGCCCTCGGGGATCGCACCCACCGTCTATTCCGATGCCGCACACTCTCCGATCGAGGCGTTCCGCTTCTGTTGGGAACGGACGCACCCGTCGAGCCACCGGATCCGCTCGTCGCGTTGCACTTCGCCGTTCACCGTCGGCACCCCGCGACGCCCGAGATCCCGGCGTTCCACCCCGAAGAAGGACTCTCCGAAGAGGCGGCGCTGCATGCGATGACCCGATCGGCCGCAACCGAAATCGGCTTCCCCGACGCCTTGCCCGCCTTCAAAGAGGGCGCGCCCGCGCGCTGTCTGCTTCTCGAGCGCCCGCACCCGTCGGCACCGTGGTCGATCGCGTGGAGTCCCGACCCTACGCGTGACGCTCTTTGACGCCGAGGATCTTCTCCGTCCACGTGACGAGATCCGTCGAAAAGTTCGAGTCGGTGCTGCGAATGTGGGGAGCGAGGTTTTCGAGAATCGATTTGAAGACGCCCTTCTCGCGGATTTCCGCGAGCTGGGCCGCATAGTCGTCGATGGTGGGTTGCGAGATGTGTTTGTGGACGGCCTTCAAACTCGCCGAGGCGGCGACGCCGCTTCCCGTGAAGAGGGTTCCCGCCTTTTCCGCGGATGAGGTGGCGAGCGACGTCAATACTTCAAGCACCGGGCGTTTCGTCCGATGCGCGAGTTCCAAGACGTCTTGCGCCATCCTGTCGAACTGCGCGACGTCGCCGACCGCGGACTTGCCCGTCGTCGCAAGTTCGTCACTGATCGTCTGTACCTGCTGCTTAAGGTCCTTCGCGTCGATCGGAGGAAGGTCGACCACGCCGCTCGCCTTTTCGCTGATCGTGGCCACCGCACCGAAGAGCTCGTCGACTTTGTCGAGTCGGTCGCC
>JAFMJN010000144.1 GCA_017853435.1 Planctomycetota bacterium
GGCCGCTTGCTCCTCGGCAAGACCCTGCGTCTCTCCGGCAACGCGGTCGAAGCGCGCGCCGTGCTTTCGGCGGCGCGTTCGATGCCGGAGACCGTGCGTGCGGAGGTCGACGCGGACTTGGCACTCGAATTCGGTGAAGCTTGGGTGGCGACGAACGAAGCCGCGGCCTTGGACCGCGGGCTCGACATCTGGTCGTCGGAAGCCGCGCGCACGCGCGACGCCGCCCGCGCGGCGCTTCTGCGTCGACGGATGGCGGAAGTCGTCGTCACGCGCGCGTCGGTGAAGGACCCTCATCCGCGCGAGTTGCCGCTTTTGGTCGACGTCGCCGAGGCTCCGGGGGCGCCCGCGGCGGACGTCGCATGGGCCCGCTATCGCATCGTGTTCGCTCTGAAGGTTCTGCGCCGTTGGGACGAGGCGCGCGTCGCGGGGAGGGAATTCCTCGCGCGATTCCCGGCCGACGCCCGCGTCCCCGAGGTCCAGCGCGAAGTGTCGCGACTTCTGATCGCCAAGGGTGATGCGGCCTACGATGCGAAGAAGAGCGCCGAGGCCGTCGCCGCCTATCGAGAATTTCTCGACGAATACCCGCTCGATGCCTCCGCGCCCGGTTTGTCGATCCGGATCGTGAAGGTGCTCGTCGAGGACGGCGCCCACGCGGCGGCCCGCGATGCGGCGAAGACGGCCCGCGATCGTTGGATGAAGGACGGACGCGAGACCGCGGCCGAAGCGGGTGTGCTCGTCGGCGAGCTGAACGAGCGCCATCTGTCGGATCTCGACGGGGCGGTGGCGGCGTTCCGATTCGTCGTCGAGCAGCTCGCCGAGACGCGGGCCGCCGGAAAGGCGCGGGCCCATCTCGCGCGTCTCGAAGCGATCGATCTCGGTCTCGACGTCGCGCGGACGTTCGCACCGGGCGAGCCCGTGCGCGTCGTGTTGCGCACGCGCAACGTGAAGGCGGCGACGTTCCGCGTCTACAAACTCGACGCGAAGTCGTACTTCGACCGCAAGGGAACCCTCGGCGGCACCAACGCGATCGACGTCGCTCTCGTGAAGGCGGACGCGTCGTTCACCTTCTCCGTCAAAGATTTCGTCCGCTATCGGGCCGATGCGTCCGAAGTGGTCGTTCCGGACGCATCGGAAGGCGCGTGGGTGGTGACCGCGGAAGCGGAGCAGCGCCGTGCGGCGGCGACGATCTTCGTCACGCGTGCGCGCATCGTGACGAAGCAATACCCCGGCGGCATCTTCGCGTGGGTGACGGACGCGACGACGGGAAATCCCGCGGAAGGCGTCGAAGTGCTCGCGCGCAACGGCGACTTCAAGAAGTCCGCGGTCACCGCGTCCGACGGAACCGTGCGCCTCGCGATTCCGGCCGAGAAGGCCCCGTGCGAAGTGATCGCCCTCGTCGGCAAGTCGGTGACCCCGGGATTCGCGCAACCGATTCCGGCGGCATCGGCCGCGGGGCTCGTCCCGCGGCTCCATTGGGTGCTCGATCGTCCGGTCGTGCGGCCGAACGACGTCCTGCGATTCGCCGCCTTCCTTCGTGAACCGATCGACGGTGTCGCCGTCTCGGTGGAGGGCAGGAAGGGCGTGCTTTCGTGGATCGATCCCCGCGGACGCGTCTTCGACGCCCGCGAGGTGGCGACCGGACCCTACGGGCGGTTCGATGGTGAAGTGGCCGTGCCCGAGTCGGGAGTCCCGGGAACGTGGAAGTTGCAGGCGACGTTCGGAGCGTCGGTCTTCACCCAGGACGTGTCGGTCCGCGTCTTCACGACGCCGGAATTCCGCGTCGCCGTGAGTCCGGCCGCGACCATCGTCGCGCCCGGCGACGAGATTTCGGCGACGGTGCGCGTCGGCGCCTGGTCCGGCGGAGCGGTGGCCGGTGCCCGCGTCGACTGGGTGGCGACGGCGGCTCCGGCCGACTTCGACGGATCGAAGTGGCGCGAGGCTTCGTGGTGGTACCGCGCGACGCGGCCTTCGCCGCCTCCGGCCCCCGGGGCGACCTTCATCGCGGAAGGTTCCGGGACCTGCGACGAATCCGGTTCCTTGTCGATTTCCTTCCGAACGGAGAACGTCGGTCTCCCGCGTCGCTACATCGTTCAGGCGTACGTGCGCGACTCCGCGTCCGGGTTCATTTCCGGCTCCGGATCCGTCGTGGCGTCCTTCACGCCCGGACACGTGGTCGTGATTCCGGATCGGCGCGCCTATCGCGCCGGTGATCGCATGACGGCACGTCTCGTCGGTGTGGATTGGACATCGGCGCCGCTCGTCCTTTCCGGCGAACTCGAAGTCGTGCGACGCGGCGAGGCGGGCCAAGGAGCGCCCGTCTCCGTACGCGCGACGGTCGCACTCGGTGAGAACGGCGAAGCCGAGGCGTCGCTCATGCTGCCCGCTCCGGGGCCGATGCTCGTGCGTTACACCGGCACCGATGCGAAGGGCCGCAAGGTCGTCGGTGAATGGCCCATCGAAGTCACGGGAGAGCGTCCCGACCTCGCGAAGGAGGTGCGCTTCCTCTTCGAACGCGAAGCCTACGGTGCCGGGACGACCGCCCGGGCGTGGGTCGATGCGCCCGCCGCGGGCATGAAGGCCCTTCTGACGTTCGAGGGCGAGGGCGTTCTCGAACATCGCATCGTCGACGTGACGGCGCGCAATTTTTCGATCGATCATCCGTTGACCGAGCGTCTCGCGCCGAACGTCGTCGCGACGTTGGCGCTTTGGCACGATCATGCGTTGCTGACGGCGCAGGATCCGCTCGTCGTCCTGCGGCAACTCGACGTCTCCGTGACGGCGTCCGCCGTCGAGACGCGGCCCGGTGCGGACGTGACTTTGGACGTGCTCGTCCGGGACCAAGCCGGACGCCCGGTCGAAGCCGCCGTCGCGCTTTCGATGTCGGACGCCGCGCTCGAAGCGTTGGCGGGAACGACGACCACCGACCCCCGCTTCACCTTCAATCGTGACGTGCGACCGCACCGAACGTCGACCGGAAGCTCGGCGATGTGGAAGCAGGCGGTCGAAGCCGTCGCTCTCGATCGCGACGTGGTGTCGCGCGCGAAGCTCGAATCGGAGCGTCTCGCGTTGGCCGAATCGGGCCGGGAACTGGCGGATCGCGGCGGTGAAGCGGAATTCAAAGAACGTGGACTCGCGCCGAGCGAACTACGTGCGGAAGGCGGTCCCGGCGGCGACGCCGACGAACTCGCGCAGGATGCGAAGCCGGGTTCGGAAGAGAAGCGGATGCTTCGCGCACCGGCTTCGGCGGCGCCGGGCGCGCCCACCGGTGGTGGGGGAGGCGGCGTCGCCGGTCGACTGGGCGGGGCGCGGATGGGGCGACGCGATACTCAGGCCGGGAAGTCCAAAGGCAACGGCGATGTCCGGAAGGCCGACGACGCGGTGAACGGCGACGTTCCCATGATCACCGCCGGACTGTTCAAGGACGCGGAGTCGAATGCCGCGGACAAATGGGCGTCGGGGTCGGTGCCGATGTTCGGGTTCGCGTTGGGCACGGCGGGGGAAGCCGAGACGTTGCCCGAGCCCGTCGAGCGGACGCGCTTCGCGGACGTCGCCGCGTGGCATCCGACCCTCGTGTCGGGGGCCGACGGACGTGTCCGCGTCACGGTGAAACTGCCCGACAATCTCACGACGTGGACCGCCGCCGCGGCCGCCGTCGATCGCGGAGTCTCGGCCGGGTCGGGATCGGCGACCGTCCGGGCGACGCAACCGGTATCGATCCGCATGCCGATGCCGCCCGCGTTCGCGCACACGGACGCCTGGCGTGTCGCGGCGTCGGTGCGCAACGCGGGTGCGCAGGATCTCGCGCTCGCCTTGGAAGCGCGGTCGGCGGATCCGTCGGTGGCGCGTCTCGACGGCGTCACGCGGGTCGACCTTTCGGTGAAGGCGGGCTCGGCGAGTGAAACGCCGTTCGACGTCAAGGCGTTGAAGCCGGGAGTCGCGTCGTTCTCTCTGAAAGCTTCGGGTGGATCCGCGGGAGACGCCGTGACGGTCACGCGGCCGATTCGCGCATTCGGAGAGCCGTGGGACGGCGGGAATCGCGCCGCGGTCACGGACGGGACCACGTTCGACGTCGAGATCCCCACGCTCGTCGACGGATCGCTGTCGGCGGCGGTCGTCGTGCAGGCGGATCTCGCCACCGACTTGCTCGAAGGGATCACGCTCCTCGCCGAAGCGCGCGGAGGGGGTCTCGAAACCACCGCCAATCGCGTGGTCGCATCGCTCGCCCTCCATCGGGCCCTCGCGGCCGCCGGTCGGCCGAGTTTCGTCGCGATCGATCGCATCGAAGCATCCGCCCGCGCTCTCGTACGCGAGATTCGGGCGCGTGCCGGCGACGACGGGATCGTTCGCGACGGCACGGAGGATCGCCTCGCGGTTCCGACGGCTTTGTGCGCCGAAACGTTGGCACGGTTGCGCGACTTCGGCATCGAAGTTCCCGAAGACCTCGTCCGGCTGCTCACGGTGGGCGCCGATGCGCTGCTCGCGCGCGGAGGTGCGGGGACTTCCGCCGATGAACGCGCGTGGCTCGTGCTCGGCCTCGCGATGCTGGGACAGCCGCGTCCGAACGTTCTGAACACGCTCGTCCGCGAAGGCGACGCGCTCGCGCCGGTCTCGCTCGGTCGTGCCGTCGTGGCCGCCGCGCTGATGAAGCGCGACGCGTCTGCGGCGTCCTTCCTCGGGATGCTGCGCGCACGTCGTCGCGCCGGAGACGGCATGCCGTTCCCGAAGGCCGCTCCGGCGTGGTTCAACGCCGAACAGGAGGCGACGGCTTGGGCGATTCTCGCGTACCGCCGAGCGGGTGGTCGCGAGGACGAAGTCGGAACGCTCGTGTCCGCGTTGCGTCGCTCGTTGGCGTTGCGCGGTTGCGTACACACCCGTGCGGCCGCGGCTTCGGTGATCGCGCTCGCGGAAGTCGCCGCGGCGGCCCCCGCGTTCGACGGCGACGTCGCCGTGATGGTCGACGGGGTGGCCGTCGGTGCGCCCGTGCGGCTTTCCGCATCGAAGCCGTGGACGTCCGTCGCGTTGCCCGTCGATCGACTGACCGCCGGGAAGCATCGGATCGACGTGCGCAAGTCGGGCGCCGGCGAAGCGACGGTGCGCCTGCGTCTGCTCGGCGTCAAGCCCGCGGACTCCGTGGCACCCACGGGAAATCTCCTCACGGTGACGCGTCAACTGTTGCCGTATCGCGAGCCGGACCGCGCGTCGGCCGACACGCTCGACGGTTGGGATTCCGTGATTCCTGCGAAGCGTCCCGCCCAGCGCGATGCCGACTCGCTGAAGGAATCGTGGGTCGGTGCGAAGTTGACCGTGCGCACGGTCGTCGAGGCCCGCGAAGACATTCGGGAAATCGTTCTCGAAGATCCGTTCCCGGCGGGATGCGAACCCGTCGAATCCGGATTGAGGGCCCCGTTCGGGACTCCGGTCCGACGCGAGTCGGGTTGGATGTTCCGGATCCCGGCGATTCAAAAGGGCGGACGCGTCGTGATCACGTACCCCGTGATCTGCGGCCTCGCGGGGACGTTCTCGGCGATGCCCGCGGAAGCGCGCGCCTTCTACGACCCGGAAGTGCGCGGTGCGTCCGCGTCGATGTCGCTCAAAGTCTTCGAAGACCCGAAACTCATGACGCGCGAACCCGCCCGGGTTCCTCCGCCCGACGTGCGGATCGACGCGGGTCGCAAGGCCTTCGCGGAACGTCGCTGGGCCGACGCGGTTCTCGCGTTGCGCGGGTTGACGAAAGACGTCGTCCTGCGCGACGAACTCGCCGACGAAGTGCTCGCCATGCTTCAGGTGGCGCATGCCATGCTGAAACAGGGGGCGGCGGCGGTCGCGGCGCGCGACGAACTCCTCGCTCGAAATCCTCGGGCCGCGTCGGTAGGCGGTCCGGCCGCACTCGCGATCGGCCGGGCGTACGCCGAAGCGGGCGACGCGGATCGTGCGCGCGAGTTGTTCCGTCAGGTTCGCGAGGAAACGGTGGATTTGGAATCGGCGCAGGCCGTCGAACTCGCGGAGATGGCTTCCGAGCGGCTCGACGTGATCGCGATCGCCGAGGCCGCCTCGGCGGCTCTTCTGCGGTGGCCGACCGAAGGCAAGGTCCCCGCGTTGGAACTCGAAGCCGCGGGGCGCTGGCTTTCGATCGAAGACCCTGCGACCGACGGAAAGGCCCTGCCGCCCGAGCGTCGCGTCCTGTTCGGTCGCGCACTCGACGCCTACGCGAGGGTCGCCGCGTGGAACGCGGGCGGCGTGATCGCCGAACGCGCGTCGTTGCGGCGTCTCGACGTCCTTCGCGGCCTCGGGGCGCTCGAGCGTTTCCATGTGGAAGCCTCGGCGTTCGCCGAACGCCATCCCGAATCGGAAGCGCTCGACGCCGTGCTCGCGGACGACGCGACGGCGCTGTTCGGACTGAAGCGCTTCGACGAGGCATCGGCGCGCGCGACGAAGGTGCTCTCGACCCTTTGGCCGATCCGCGTCGAACCCGGCGTCATCCGCGGCAAGAGTCCCCAACATGCTCGGATGGCCGGGCTGCTCGGCAAGATCGCGCACGTCGCCGGGCGTCTCGACGACGCCGTCGCGCGCTACGCCGAAGCGAAGGATTCCGAACCCGATGCGAACGTGGCCCATGCGTTCCTGACGCGTCGTACGTTGTCGACTCCGGGAATCGTCACCGTCGCGCCGAAGTCGCCCGCGATCGTCGCGGTCACGGCGAAGAACGTCGAGCGCGTGTCGGTCATGATCTACCCGGTCGATCTCGGGGTGCTCTTCGCGGTGAGGAAGTCGTTCGACGCGCTCAACCGCGCGGATCTCTCGGGCATCGCTCCGGCGACGTCGGCGGAACACGCGCTCGGGATGCGCAAGTACGTCGGCGGCACGGTGGACGTGAAGTTGCCCGAACTCGGCGAAGGCGCCTACCTCGCGGTCGTGACCGACGGCGAGCGCTCCACCACCACGCTCGTCGTCGTGACCGCGCTCGCGATCCGCATCGACCGTGTGGACGGAAACGCCTATGCGTACCTCACGGACGGGGAAGG
>JAFMJN010000013.1 GCA_017853435.1 Planctomycetota bacterium
TCCTTCACGCGATCGAGGATGCCGTTGACGAACTTGCCGGAATTCTCGGTCGAGAATCGCTTCGAAAGTTCGATGGCGGAATCGATGACGAGAGCCGGCGAGATGTCGGGGGTGAACAGGAGTTCGTAGGTGCCGATGCGGATCACGTTGCGGTCGATGGCCGCCATGCGCTCGAGCGTCCAGTTGCGGGCGATCGTGCGGATCATCGCGTCGATCGCGGGCTTCTCGCGCATCACGCCGCCGACGAGTTGCCGGGCGTGTTCGCGGGCCAACCCACCGACGTCTTCCGCCGAGGCGAAGGATTCGAAGGACTCCGGTCCGGACTCCTGTCCGAGATCGCAGGCGTAGAGGAATTTCAGTGCCAGTTCGCGGGCGAGAACGCGCGCGCTGAAAAGTTGTCCTTCGCGTTCGGTCACGGCGCCGCTCCGAATCCCAACGAGCGCACCGCGCCGATGTCGGCGACCTTCTTGGTCAGGTCCGCCATTTCGAGGGCCGCCATCGCCGCCTCGTAACCCTTGTTGTCCTTGCCGGGGCCGGAGCGCGCCGCCGCCTGCTCGTCGGTGTCGCAGGTCAGGACGCCGAAGGCGACGGGGCAACCCGAGTCGAGCATGACGCGCATGACGCCGTTCGCGACCATCGAGCAGACGTAGTCGTAGTGGTCGGTGTCGCCGCGGATGACCGCGCCGAGGGTGACGACGCAGTCGCACTTCCCGACGATGCGTTGGGCGCCGAACGGGATTTCCACCGCACCCGGGACGTGAGTGACCAGAATCGACCCGTCCGACACCCCGGCGTCTTTCAGGGCGCGAAGGGCACCGTCGAGGAGGGGGCGGGTGACCTCCTCGTTGAAACGGGCGACGACGATGCCGACCTTGCGGTCGCGGCCTTCGGGGGAACCGACGAGGGAAGTCATCATGATGTCAAGCCTCCGGGGAGGGAGGGGACGTTAGCAAGGCCGTCCCCGGCGGACACGTCCCGGTTCGAACGCCCGATTCGGACGGAGAGGCACCCGGAAAAAGCGCACCGCCCCCGGCCGAAGGGCCGGAGGCGGTGCGTCATGAGCGTCGTTCGAAGAACGCGCGCCGGATCAGAAGGCCGCCCAGTCGTAGCCGCCCGCCGCGTTCGGGATGAACACGATCGAGGCGACGCCCGGAACGAGCGAGCCTTCGGGGCCGTAGGCGTAGAGCATATCCGTCGGCACCGCCGCGGATCCGGTCAACCCCGCCGCGAACGCGGTCGCACCCGGATCGGTCGCGCCGAGGCTGCCCTTGCTGATACCGAGCCACATGTTGTCGGTGAACACCGGGAACGTGTTCATACCGTTCAGGGTGATCGCGCCCGTCGCGGTGTCGAGCATCATGCTGCCCGTGAGGTTCAGGCCCGCCTGGCCCCAGTAACGGATGTTGTTGTAGGCGACCGAAAGCATGTTCGGCACGGACCAATCGAACACCATGCTGCAGCCCGGCGAGTTGTTCGGCTCGAGATCGCACCAGAAGCCGAAGGACGGGGTTTGCGTTTGGGCCGACGCGACCACGGGAATGTAATCACCCGTGTTCGTGCCCGCCGTGAAGCACACGCGACCGTTGGAGGCGACCCACGCTTGCGTGTAGGCCGTGCCGTAGAACGGAAGCGTGGAGATGGGCGTGAGGCACGCCGGCGACGTCGTCGCCGCTCCGGAAGTGATCAAGATGGCGCCGTCGTCGGTGAGCTGCGTTTGGCCGAAGGTCGCCGATGACGCCGTCGCGTTCGCTTGGAATCGCACCGCCGAGGAGAGGGCGACGCCGTCCGGGTTGCTCGGGTCGATGTTCGCCATCTGCACGGAGAGGCCGAACGGAGCCGGGGCCGTGAACGGAATCGCACCGTTCGTGAACGGCACCGCAAACGAGAGACCGAAGAGGAAACTCGCCGTGGGGTCGGCGAGATCGACGTTCAGAAGCTGTCCCGATGCCGTGGCGAGCGCGCCCGCACCGCCGGCGACCGGAGCCGCGAGTCCGTACGCGATTTCATACGGAAGACCGACGTTCGTCGACGCGAGGTTCAGGTTGCTTTGGTTGCCGACGCACTGGGTGCGGACGGCGGCCGCGAGTCCGAGCGGGGCGGTCGTGGACACGCCGTCGATGTCGAGGTTCGAGGCGGGGGAATTGAGTTCCCACTTCGGCGGAGGCGGCGGACCCGCCGGCACCCAACCGACCTTCACGCTCGCGATACGGCCCGCCGTGGTGGTGCCGAAGTTGGTTCCGAACGGCCCGACGCCCGCGGTGTAGGACTTGCCGTAGCCGACGTAGAACTTGACGGTGCCGTCGTTCGAGATCGACGTGCCGACACCCTGTCCCGTTGCGCCCGTCTGGTAGTTCTGGCTCGTGCCGTTCGCCATCGCGCAGGCGAAACCGAGCCTTTGACCGGGATTGATCGTGATCGGCGGGAGTCCGGGGACCGGGGTGAAAGTGTTGCCGATGCCCGTCGTGTTGATACCGAGCGACGTCACGCCGACCGCCTGCACCTGACGCGTCCACGCCGAGGCGGTGGTCGCGACGGCGACGTGCGACGTGCCCGCGGTGACCGTCCACACCTCGAGGGTCATGGGAACCGTCGAGGAATCCATGTTCATTTCGAGCCCGCAGATGTTGATCGGGCTGGTCGACATGTTCTCGAGGTCGAACATGACGCCGGCCTGACCGTTCGATGCGGTCATGTTCCACGTCGTGAACGGGGTGCCGCACGACGACTGCGCGTGGATGGCGGCCGCGACGAGGGCGGCTGCGGACAGAACGTTTCGGAACTTCATCGTTGACTCCTCACAGATTGACGGAAATCGGAGGCCTCGAAGATGGACGCCTCACGCAGCGAATTATGGGGCCGAGACGAATTCGCTGCAACTCGATTCGCGCCGTCGTCGAAATGTCGATTTTCGCCGATCAAAGGAGTCGGGCGGGAGAGGTTTGCGTGGTCGATGCAACTCCTGTTTTCTCGGGGCTTTGGCGCGGTGGCGGACGGCCTCGACGCGGGCCGGGACCTTCGGGGCGTCGAGAGAGTTGCGTCGATAGGCTCCCTCGACTTGCGTCGCGTCGATCCCGCCGGGCCCGGGCGGCTTTCAGAACGCGGTGAACGCGTAACCCGTCGGTGCGGGAGTGAAAACGATGGCCGACACGCCCGTCGCCAAAGTTCCCGCTCTCCCGAACGTGTACAGCATGTCGGTCGCGACGGCGGAGGTGCCCGTCGTTCCGGGGGCGAACGTGATCGGACCCGGATCCGTCGCGATGCCCGATCCGCGCGTGATGCCGACGAACATGTCGAGCGTCGTCGACGAGGATGGCGGGAAACCTCCCATTCCGCTCAACGTGACGGCTCCCGTGGCGGCGTCGATCGACAGCGATCCCGAGAGGAGGCCCGTCTGACCGAAGTAGATGACGTTGTTGTAGGTGACCGTGACCACGGGCGCGGTCGACCAGTCCACGACGATCGACGCGGAAACGCTGCCCGACGGATTGAGGTCCGTCCAAAACCCGAGGAACGGGGCCTGCGTGAGACCTTCGGCGACGGTCGGACTGAAGTCGCCCGCGGCGGCGCCGGATCCGAGGCAGACGCGTCCGTTCATCGCGACCCAGAACTGGGTGTGCACGACGCCGAAGAACGGCAACGCCGGAATCGGGGTGAGGCAGGTCGGCGACGTCGCCGGGAGTCCCGTCGTGAAAGCTACCGAACCGTCGTCGCTGAGGAGCGACCCGCTCAACACGACCGTCGAGGTCGGATTGAAGGCTTCGAACCTTACGGGGCCCGAGAGCGCGACGCCGTCGACGTTCGACGGGTCGATGTTCGCCATCTGAATCGACAGGTTGAGCGGCGCGGGAGCCGTGAACGGAATCGCTCCCGGCGCGAAAGGCGCGGCGAACGTCAGGCCGAGTAGGAACCCCAACGTTGGATCCGCGAAGTCGAGATTGAAGAGTTGACCACCCGGCGTGGCGACGGCTCCGCCTCCCGCCGGAACGGGTGCGGCGATTCCGAACGCGAGATCCCAACCGAGGCCGACGTTCGTCGACGCGAGGTTCGCATTCGAGAGACTGCCGACGCATTGATGACGATTGCCGGGCGAGAGCGCGTAGGGCGAAATCGTCGTGACGCCGTCGACGTCGAGTGCCGAGGCGGGCGAGTTCAATTCCCACAGCGGAGGGAGATTGGGCGTCGTGTAGCCGATGCGCACGTTCGGAATGCGACCGCCCGTCGCGTCGCCGAAGGAGGTTCCGAACGGGCCGACACCCGTGACGAATGCTTTGCCGTAACCGACGTAGGCGTTCAGCGTGCCGTCCGTCGATGCGAGCGCTCCGACGGGCGTCGCGGCCGTGCCGAGGGTGTAGTTCTGCAGGGTCGTGTTCGCCACCGCGATAGCGATACCGAGGCGTTGCCCGGGTGCGACACCGATGTTGAAGGCTGCGGGAAACGGAGTGAGGACGTTGTTCGTCCCCGTGGTGTTGACGCCGAGCGACGGAATGCCGTTGGCGATCGCGACGAGGGTCCACGCCGACGGCGTCGATTGGACTCCCGACATGGTGCCGCCGGAGGTCACCCTCCAGACTTCGAGATTCACGGGCGTCGTCGTCGCGTCGATGTTGAGATCGAATCCGCAGATCGAAACGGGTGTCGTCGAGGCATTTTCGACGTCGAACATGATGCCGGACTGTCCGGAGCCTCCCGCTACGGAGGTCAAGAAGCGGACGCCGCAGTTGGCGCCCTGGGCGAATAGGGAAACAGCGAGGGTCGCAACGGCGGCGACGGAACGAATGAGTGTCATGACGCGGCTCCTGATCGATCCGCGTCGGGGGTGTTCGTCGCGACGGGATCCCCCGCATCGTGGGCCGTTCGAAGACGGCCGCGAAGGGCGCATCGACGAATCGGGGCGGACCGACGTGGCGCCGCGTTCGCGGCGCGCCGTCGAGTCACGAAACGCGTGAGTCGGAAGCGCGCTCGGCGTGCGATTCGGTCGCGGATGTCGCGAAGCCGAGGATGCGTGCGCACGACACGCGGGCGTCGTCGAGGGCGGCGAAGATCGCCGGAACGACGTAGAGCTGCAGCAGCGTCGCGACGGTCATGCCGCCGATCGTGGCGACGGCCAACGCCTTGTAGGAAATCGTCGAACCCGTCTCCACCGCGACGGCCGTCGGGACGAGTCCGAGAATGGTGGTCGCCGCCGTCATCAAGATGGGACGGAGGCGGATGCGTCCCGCTTCCTTCAAGGCCGCGTCACGCGAGAGACCTTCGTCCATGAGTCGGCGGGCACAGTCGATCAGAACGATGCCGTTCTTCACGACGATGCCGACGAGAAGAATCGCGGCGATCGATCCGACGAGATCCAGCGGCGTCTTCGTGAAGGCGAGCGCCCACAGAGCGCCGCACCACGCGAAGGGCACCGAAAGGATGATCACGAACGGCAGGAGGAACGATTCGAACATGATCCCCATGATGAGGAACACGAAGACGGCCGCGAGCAGCGTCGCGAGCCCGAGTTCCTTCATCCCGTCCTCGAAGGAAGCGCCCGCGGTGTCTTCGTAACTGAAGCCTTCGGGGAGCGGAAAGCGGGCGAGTCGTTCGCGGATCCGCTTCATCAGCCCTTGCGTATCGGTTTCGTCCGTGTCGATCGCGATGTTCGCGCGTGCCCGTCCGCCTTCGCGACGGATCTCTCCGAAGCCGCGCGTCACCACGATTTCCGCGACGGCGCTCATGGGGACGCGGGCGCCCGTCTTCGTGAAAAGGGGTGTCTCGCGAAGTTCCGAAAGGCGTTGGGTGTCGCCCCCTTCGAACTGGATGATGAGAGGGATCTCGCGATCGCCCGACGCCAGTTCCGCGAGGGGGAATCCGCGGACTCCGTAGCCGATCGTTCCCGTGAGCGCTTCGGAAGAAATTCCGAAACGTTGAAGACGGGCGCGGTTCGGAAGCACGTGGATTTCGTCCTCCGCGGGTTCGAGGTCGCACTTCGTCTTGAGGATGCCCGGCATGCGGCCGATTTCTTCCGCGACCTCGCGGGCGACGACTTCCAGTTTGTCGAGATTCGGACCGAAGACTTGGAACGACGTGCGTTGTTTCGCGCCGCCTTCTCGATCTTCGAGGCCGACCTGAACCTTGGCCCCGGGGATTCTCGGGAGCGCCTTCCGCAGGGTTTCGATCGCGGCCTTCGTCTTGTCGGGATCGCGATGCGCGAGGTAGACGTTCATCGAGCCGCCGCGATCGCGGAAGAACGACCAGAAGTCGTCGAGGCCGATTTCCGGTCCGACTTTCTCCACGGCTTTCCCGAGCGTCACGAAGGTGTCGTAGGCCTCCTGCAGGGAGAAGTTGGCGCCGAGTTCGATCTCGATGTTGATGCCGCCGCCCGCGTCGCTCATGACGTCGGTCTTCGGCAAGAGCGACCACGCCCACCACGAAAGGCCGCCGCAGAAAGCCGTCGAAAGGAACAGCAGGGCGAAACGGCGTTTCAGCGCCGCGCCGATACTGTGTCCGTAGGCACCCGCGATGCGATCGAAGAACGCGTTCGAACGGAACCACGTGATCCACGCGGGGTCCGTGAACTTTCCGCGGGTGAGGGCGACGGTCGCGAGGGGAACGAAGACCAAGGCGACCACGAGGCTCGCGAGAACCGCCCACACGAGCGGCATCCCGATCGCGGAGGTGAAGAACGTCACTTCCTGGCGTCCGCTCATGAAGATGATGGGGAGGAACGCCAAGACGGTCGTCAGCGTCGACAGCGTGACGGGGAGCGCGACTTCCGCGGTTCCGGTTCGGGCGGCCTGCATGGGTGAAAGGCCGCGATCGCGATGCTGCTGAATGCACTCGACGACGACGATCGCGTCGTCGACCAGCATGCCGATGGCGATCGTGATGCCGAGGAGCGAAAGGATGTTCAGGGACGCGCCCGTCGCGTCCATCGCCGCCGCGGTGATCAAAAGGCTGAGCGGGATCGCGAGGGTGATGATGAACGTGAGTCGGAAGCGCTTCAGGAAGAGCAGCAGGACGACGACCGCGAGCCACGCTCCTTCGAGCGTCGACTGCTTCAGCTGATCGACGGCGCCCGTGATCACCTTGCCGAAGTCCATCCGTTCGAACCAAAGGAACCCGAGTCCGAGCTCCGCGAGACGCGGGTCCTTCGAGATCCGATCGCGCAGCATCGTTCGCACGCGTTCGCAGGTCTCGACGGTGTTCGCGGTGCTTTCTTTTTGGACTTGGCACCAAAGGCTCGGGCGGGTCCCCGACAACGCGACGAAGTCGCGAACCGCCTTTTCGGCGCGGACGTCCGCAAGCGTGCCGAGCGGAAGCCCCGGTCGCACCGGATGCGCTTTGACGTCCTCGATGCTGCGGAAGCGGCCGTCGCTCTTCAGGCTGTAGCGCACGTCGCCTTCGCGGATCTCTCCGCCGGGGACGTCGAGATTCGCACGTTCGAGGGCTTGCGTGAGTTGATAGAGGTCGACGCCCGACGCGAGGGCCCGATCGCGGTCGACGTAGATGCGCACTTGGTCGTCGAGCAGCCCCCAGCACGTGACGCGGGCGACGCCCGGAATGGCTTCGAGGGGCTTCAGGACGCGCTCTTCGACGAGGAACGTGGCCTCTTCGCCGGGACGATCGAGCGTCAGCCCGAACGAGTACACGGGCAGATCGGAGTCGAGGTTGAAGCGGAAGAGGAAGTAGCGACGGACGTCCGACGGCCACGACGGGCGCGCCCGCTCGACGCGGTCACGGACTTCGGCGGCCGCGAGGTCGGCGTCCACGTCGCGGGAGAATTCGATCGAGATGCGCGCGGCGTCCTTGCGGGCCCGCGAGGTGATCTTGGTGATTCCGGGGATCGTTCGAAGGAGTTCTTCCGTCGGACGAATCACCGTTTCCTGGACCTCGACGGGATTCGATGCGTTGACCGGAATGTTGATCGTGACTTCGCCCGTCGTGAACCCGCGCGGTGCGAGTTCGACCGGGAGACGCTTCATCGAAATCCACCCGACGGCGACGAGAAGGAGTGCGAGCGTGAGCACGGTCACGCGGCGGGACAGCGTCCAGGCGACGGCGCGTTCGACGGACGTCATGCGGCCTCCTCGGAGACTTCGCGGATCGGCCCCGAGTCGGTGAACAAGGCGTAGACGGCGGGAATGACGACCAACGTCAAGAGCGTCGACGACGTGATGCCCGCGATGACGGAAATCGCCATCGGCTGACGCAACTCGGCCCCGTCACCGAGGCCGAGCGCGAGCGGAACGAGGCCGAGCACGGTCGTCCCCGTCGTCATCGCGATGGGTCGCAGGCGGAGACGCGTCGCCTTCAGAATGGCGGGGTCGCGGTCCATGCCCTCGCGTCGCAGGCTGTTGATGCCGTCGATCAAAAGGATGGCGTTGTCGACGACGACGCCGACCAGGAGGATCGCACCCATGAACACGATGACGGAGACGCTCGTGGAAGTGGCGACCAACGCCCACACGACGCCGATCAGCGAAAGCGGCAACGTCAGCATGATCACGAGGGGGTGGATCAGCGACTCGAACTGCGCCGCCATGAGGAGATACGTGAGGAAGATCGCCAAAGCGAGGGCGAGCAGCAGCGAGCGTGTCGAACGCGCGGATTCTTCGTTCTGTCCGGCGAGGCGCGCGGTCGCACCCGTGAACGCGGACGGATCCGCCTTCATCGCCGCTTCGATCGCGGATTCGGCGGCGACCGCGGCGCCGCCGAGATCGATCCCCGCGAGATCCGCGGCGACGATTTCCGCGCGACGTCCTCCGACGTGTCGAAGTTCCGCGGGACCGTCGGCGATCTCGAGGGCCGCGACCGCGGAGAGCGGGATGGCGGGAGTTTTCCCGGGATTTACCTGCAGGTCCTTCAAGGCGGCGACCGAGGGAATCGCCGATTCGGGAAGGCGCGTGCGGACGTCGACACGGCGGTCCCGGTCGGCGAGTCGGGTCGGGACGTTGCCCGCCACCTTCGCACGGACTGCGTCCGCGACGTCTCCGAGGCGGAGGTCGTAGCGGGCGAGGGCTTCGCGGTCGTACCGGACGACCACTTCGGGGCGCCCGCGACGCACGGTCGAGCGCGCCGACATGACGCCCGGCATCGACGCGATCTCTTTTTCGACGAGGGTCGCGGCTCTGCGGAGACGTTCGACGTCGTTGCCGACGATTTCGATTTCGAGAGGCGTGCGTGTCTGGAACAGCGAGGGTGCGTCGACGAGCGGCGTCCCCGCACCCGCGACGCGGGATGCCGCGGCGACGGCGATTTCGCGGGCGCGATCTTCGACGAGGCCGAGATCGGTGGTCGATTCGAGACGGACCCACACGCGCGCGGTGTGCGGGCCGTCGCCCGGCTTCGCGATGGTGTCGCGGGGGACACCGGCGACGGTCGACAGGCTCGCCACGTTGACGCCCGCATTCGCGAGCGCGCCGCGGATCGACGCTTCGAGATCGCGGACGCGCTCGTCCGTGCGCTCGATCGACGTACCGATGTCGAACTGACATTCGACGAAGAACAAACCTTGGCGGACGCGGGGGACGAGATCGTGCTTCAGGAACTGCGAACCCCACCATGCCGAGCCGACGAGAGCGAGGGAGATTCCGATCGTGACGGCTTTTCGGCGCAGAGCTCCGCGGAGGAGGGCGTCGATGCCTTTTTCGAAGCCCGTGAATCCGAAGTCGAAAAGGTCGAGCGGCCACTTGAGAAGTTTGAGGCAGAGGCGCCATGCCGCGATCAAGACGATCCCGGCGACGGCGAGCGGCAGGAGAAGGGCCGCGCCCGCGAGACGCGTCGCGACTTCGAGCGGCCATTGGATCACGAACATCGGAAGTCGGTAAAGGACTCCGGGGAAGGCGAAGCGACCGTCGTCGAAAGCTTGTGCGGACGCGGTGCGGACGGGCCACGCGAGACGGCCGAGGGCGGCGAGATCGAAACGGCCGCGTGATCCGTTCGAGGGGGCGACTTCGAGGGTCGTCAGCATCGGGACGACACCGACGGAGACGACCCACGACGCGGTGAGACTCCAGCAGATCGCGAGCGCCTGGTCGCGGAACACTTGTCCGGCGACGCCGTCGACGAACACGATCGGGAGGAAGACGATGATCGTGGTCAGGGTTGTCGCGGAGACGGCGAGACCCATTTCGCGGGTTCCGTTGATTGCGGCGGCGATGGGTGATTCGCCTTCGTCGCGACGTCGGGTGATGGCTTCGAGGACGACGATCGCGTCGTCGACCATCATGCCGACGCCGATCGCGAGACCTCCGAGCGACATGACGTTGAGGGAGACGCCCTGCATGAGGAGCGGGGCGAAGGTCGCGAGAATGGAGAGCGGGATCGCGATCGCGATGATCAACGTCGGCGCGGCGCGGCGGAGGAAGGCGAAGAGAATGATCACCGAGAGGAGGGCGCCCTCCCACGCGTTCGCCTTCACCTCGTCGATGCTGCTTTCGATGAACGTCGACTGATCGGAGAGGAGGTCGAGTTTCGTGCCCGGAGGCACCATCGACGCGAGGGGCGGGACGGGCTTGCTCATCCCGCTTCCACCCATGCCGAACTTCGGTTTTTCGGCGGGCTCGGGGGGCTCGCCTTTCCAACGTCCGTCGACGAGCGTGGTCCGCCACGCCTTTCCGTAGAGACGTTCCTTCACCGCCTGCGCGACGCCGACGAGATTCGCGTCCGCTTCCTTGAAGATCTCGATCTCGACCGACTCGAGACCTTCGATGCGCGTGACGACGTCGCGTTCCTTGCCGGTGTCGACGACGCGACCCACGTCCGCGATGCGCAGCGGACGTCCGTTTTGGACGCCGACGGCGAGGTCGCCGATTTCCGCGGGTGTGCGGAATTCGTTCAGCGTGCGGACGAGGTATTCGACGTCGCCGTCGCGAAGAATGCCGCCCGCGACGTTCACGTTTTCGGCCTGCAGGCGTTGATTGATGGTTTCCGGCGACAGTTTCGCCTGACGCAGACGCGCTTCGTCGAGTTCGATCCGGATTTCGCGCTCGATGCCTCCCTTCACCTTCACGGCGGCGACGCCGGGCACGGTTTCGAGCCGACGACGAAGATCGTCCTCGGCGAAGGTGCGCAAACGGACGAGATCGTCGCTGCCGTGGAGTCCGAGGCGCAGGATGGGGTCGAACGTCGGGTCGTAACGAAGGATCAGGGGGCGTTCGACGCCCCGCGGAAGGCGCGGAAGGACCTGGTCGACTTTTTCACGGACGTCCTGCACCGCGAAGGTCATCTTCGTGTTCCATGCGAACTCGAGGATGACGTCCGACCCGCCCGCGCGCGAGATGCTCCGATAGCCGACGAGGTCGGGAATGACCGCGAGGTTCTCTTCCAACGGTCGCGTGACCAGTTCTTCGACTTCGGCCGGAGCCGCGCCGGGATAGTCGGTGCGCACGGTCACCGTCGGGTACGAAAGTTCCGGGAGCAACGTGACCGGGAGTTTGGTTAGCGACACCCAACCGAACACACACACGGCGAGCACGATCATCGTCACCGCGACGGGGCGGGTGACGACGAATCGTGCGAATCCGGATTCCGGCACGCTCTTGTCTTTACCGACGGGTTCCGACATGGGAGCGCCTCAGGACGTGGTGCGGGTCGTCGGAAGTTCGATTTCGACGCCGTCGCCGTCGCGGAGTCGGTCTTGACCGACGAGGACGATCTTGTCGTTCTCGCCGAGCATCGACGCGCCGCCTTCGGGGAGGACTTCGACTTCGTCGCGTCCCGCCAAGCCTTCCCGGAACCAGACGCGGGTGACGCGCGGTGCGCCCGACGCGCCGTCGATCTTGAAGACGAAGGGGCGCTCGCGCTCGTAAAGGACCGCCTTGCGCGGAATGGTGAGGGCCCCCGGTCGCGTGTCGAGCACGATGCGTCCGGTGACGAAGAGGCCGGGCTGAAGCACGCCTCCGTCGTCGAGGGCGATGCGGATCGCCACCGTGCCCGCGGTCGGGTCGACCACGGGGGAGACGACGGCCACCTTGCCGGGAAAGGTTTTCCCGGGCCACGCTTCGCTCCGCACTTCGGCGGGAAGACCGGCGCGGAGGGACGGGAGGTCGCGTTGAGTGACCTGCACCGTCACCACCACGGTCTTCGGGTCGTAAAGGTCGAACAGGGGCATCGCCGCGGAGGTCAGACTGCCGAGTTTGCCTTGGCGTTTGGCGATGATCCCGGAGATCGGGGCCTTTACGGTCGCGTACGCGAGGTCGCGTTCGGCCCGCTCACGGTCGAGTTTGGCTTTGTCCTTGGCCTTGCGTGCCGACTCGGCTCCGATGTCCGATTTTTGCAGCGATATGTCGAGTTTCTCGAGCTGGGCGCGCGCCATGTCGAATTTCGACTGCGCCGTCTCGAGGGCTTCCTGCGAGATGGCTCCGCGTTCGGCTTGCGCCTTCGCGCGGTCGAGCGCCTTCTTCGACTGGTCGAGCGTCGATTCCTGTCCGCGCCGTTCGGCCTGGAGTTCGCGCTTGGCGACTTCCGCTTCGCGGATCTTCGTGTCGGCGTCCTTTTCCGCGAGCAACGCCTCGTCGAGGGCCGTTTTCGCATCGGCGCCGTCGAGGATCGCGATGTCCGCCCCCGCGGCGACGGTGTTGCCGACGTCGACCAACAGGCGTTCGACGCGCACGTTGAGGAGTTTGGGAACGACCTCCACGCGTTCGAGGGCTTCGACGTCGCCGGTGAATTCCAGAGTTCGGTCGAGCGCTTGGCGCTTGGGCGCGGCGACGCGGACCAACGGCGTCGGTGCGGGGGGGGCGGTCGGGGGCTTCGGATCGGCGTTCATGCCGCAACCGGTCGACACCAGCAGGGCGATACCGCAGCAGAGGGCAAGTCGTGACACGAAGGGGCTCCCGAAGTTCCGACGACGGAGATCCCGCCGAGGAACGCGCGCGTTGGAGGTTAGCAATACGGCGCCGTGGGCGGGGATTTCGGATTCGAACGGCTTCCCCGTGTCCGCCGCCGATGGGAACATGGAACACCATGGCAACCACCCCCATCCGAGGCGGGTCCGGCGCGCTCGCCCATGTCGAGTCCGTCCACGCCCTCCATCCCGACGTCCCCCTCGAGGCGGTCGTCAAGGAGGACCTCCTCCGCCGGGGAGTGTGGTTCACGCCCGAGGCCCTCGCCGCGCATCGCGATTACGCCGCGAAGTCCTACTTCATCTTCTCCTTCGATCGACGCCCGCTCGCGGAGATGCAAGGCGAAGAGCGCGACCGCGCCCCCGAAGAGATCTCGCTCTCGGGAGGGCCGTTCGGGTTCAAGCGCGTCATCGTGTCGGTGCGGCTCGATCCCGAGAGCCCGTGGAAGGTCGAGTTGGTGGACGACCGCGTCACGCTCGTCTGCGAAGGCACGTCCGTCGCCGAAGTCGGATTCGCCCCGCGCCCGCCCTACTACGGCATGAAGACGGCCGACGGCACGCCCGTCGTCGAGGTCGCACCGACGATCGAGTGGGGATACCTCCTCTACCTCACGGTGTTTCGGCTGTGCCAGTACTTCGGACGGGACGAAGAGTGCCGCTTCTGCGACATCAATGAGAACTTCCGTCAACAGCGCGCCCTCGGACGTCCCTACTATCCGGTGAAGCCGGTCGAACGCGTGCTCGACGCGCTGCGACTCGCCGTCGGGGCGGGAGCTTCCGCGAAGGCGTACACGTTGACGGGAGGCAGCATCACGACCGAACTCGACGGACTCGACGAAGCGTCGTTCTACGTGCGCTACGCCGAGGCGATCGAGGCCGAATTCCCCGGACGTTGGATCGGGAAAATGGTCGTGCAGGCGTTGCCGATCGAATCCGTGAAGCGCATCCGCGCGGCGGGGATCCGCATCTATCACCCGAACTACGAGGTGTGGGACGCGGACAAGTTCCGCCTCATCTGCCCGGGCAAGGAACGCTACGTCGGTCGCGACACGTGGATCCGACGCATCCTCGATTCGGTCGACGTCTTCGGCGTCGGCAAGGTCATCCCGAATTTCGTCGGAGGCGTCGAGATGTCGAAGCCCCACGGCTTCGCGCACGTGAAGGACGCGCTCGCGTCGGCGGAGGAAGGTCTCGATTTCATGATGGCCCGCGGAGTGATTCCGCGTTTCACCACGTGGTGTCCGGAGCCGCTCTCCGAACTCGGCGCGGACAATCCGCCCGCGCCGCTCGAATATCACGTAGGACTTTTGTCCGTCTATCGCCGCACGCTCGAGAAGCACGGACTCGCGGCACCCCCCGGCTACGGCGAACCCGGTCTCGGCAACGCGGTCTTCAGCGTCTCCGCGTTCATGGACGTGCTCGACGCGTCCCGGGGCACGGTGCCTCTCGACGCATGATGACGAAAGACGAAGCCCTCGCCGCCCTCGCGGCGCACGCCCCGGGACGTCGACGGCCCGCCCTCGTCCCGCTCGCGAACTGCGCGGGAAGGGGCGTCGCGGAAGACCTCGCGGCTCCGTTCGACTTTCCCCCGTTCGACAAAGCCGTGATGGACGGCTGGGCGGTCCGTTCCGCGGACGCCGCCGCGCCGGTTTCGCTCGCGGTCGCGGGTCGGATCACCGCCGGTGAAACGGGTACGCCGCTGCGTGCGGGCACGGCGGTCAAGATCATGACCGGCGCCCCGCTGCCTCCCGACGCGGACGCGGTGTTGCAGGTCGAAGAGTCCGAACTCGCGTCCGACGGCGAAACGGTCGCCCTTCGCAAAGGCGTGCGGCCGTGGTTGAACACGGCGCGTCGCGGAGAGGATTGGCGCCGCGGCGACGTGGTCGTTCCTCGCGGCACGCGGATCGACGCCACCGTGCAGGCGCTCGTCGCCATGCTCGGACTCGATCCCGTTCCGTCGTACGCGCTACCGACGGTGTGCGTCGTGCCGACCGGCGACGAACTCGTGCCCCCGGGGTCGGCGACGGTCCCTCCCGGCGGCATCTTTGAAAGCAACGGGACGCTCGTGACCGCCCTTCTCCGCGAAACGCTCCCCGATCTTCGACCAACGTGCCCGGGGATCGCCCCGGACGAACGTCGCGCGCTCGGGGCGTTCCTCGACGTCGGAACGGCTCACGACGTCCTGATCCTGTCGGGCGGCGTGTCGATGGGCGATCTCGATCTCGTCGCGCCGATGCTCAAGGAGCGCGGTCTCGTTCCGACGATCGAGAAGGTCGCGATCAAGCCGGGGAAGCCGTTTCTTTTCGGCGACGTTCGACGCGCGGACGGCGGCGTCTGCACCGTCTTCGGACTGCCCGGGAATCCCGTGTCGTCGTGCGTGACCTTCGAACTTTTCGTCAAGCCGTGGTTGCGCTCGGTGGTGGGCGTCGTCGACGGCCCGGTCGGTCGGGCGACGGCGGTCTTCGCTCCGGCGACGCCGTTGAAGGCCATCCCGCGCACGCAGCACGTGCCCGTCCGCATCACCGTGGTCGACGGACGCGCGACGGCGGTCCCCGTCCGGTGGAACGGTTCGGGAGATCTGCGAGGGCTCGCGGCCGCCGACGGCCTCGCGGTGATTCCCGCCGGTGTTGCGGGAGAACCCGGATCCGTCGTGGAGATCGAACCCATCGGACATCGGTCATTCCGCGCGGGGACGGGCGCGTGACCGCGGCGTCGCGGCGCCGCGGCGACCTGCTCGCGATGACGGCGTCGTGGGCTCTGCTCGCCGCCGCGTTCCATCCGCTTCACGTGACGTGGCTCGCGTGGATCGCGCCGCTGCCGTGGATGGCCCGGCACATGGACCGCCGTATTCCCGGCGAGCCCCGATTCGGCCCCGTGTCGATGCTCGGGTCGTATTTGATCGTGGCGAGCACATTGGCGTGGATGCGCACCCTCGCGCCTCCGCTCATGTTCCTCGTGCCGCTTCTCGGGATGCCGACCGCATGGCTCACGGGGCGTCTTCTCGACGCCGGGAGGGCCCGCGGCGTCGCCCCGTGGTTCCTCTACCCGAGCGTGATCGCCTGTTGCGACGTGCTCCGCGACCGGTTGCTGGGCCTGTCTTGGGCGGTCCCCGGCTACACGCAGGAGGAAGTCCCGTCGCTCCTCGCGTTGGCTGCGGTCGGGCGCGCCCACCTCGTGTCGTGGGTGATGCTCTGCGTCGCGGCGGCCGCGACGCATTGGTGGGTCTCCCGCGGGGACGACCCCGTCGAGCGACGTCGGGCACGGCGCGGCGCGGCGATCGCCGCCGGAATCCTCTTGGTCGCGATCGGATTCGGCGCCGCTCGGCACCCCGAGACGACGGCGGACGGCCCGCTCGCCGTGGCGGTGCAGCCGAACGTTCCTCAGGCCGAGCGCCTGCGCGAAGGTCCCGGTCGGCAAGCGGTCATTCAGGCCGGGATTCTCGAGCGTTTCGCCGACCAAAACCCGGATCTCGCGGTGCTCCCCGAAACCTGCTTTCCCGGCGTGCGGGAGCCGGACGAGCGGCGGTTGGGTTACATCCTCGATCAGCCCGCGGCCTTCTCGCGCGGCGGCGACGCACTCGTGCGGTTCCGGGACTCGACGCTGCGGGCGCCCGGCCAAGTCACCGTCCTCGGGGTCACGGTCGGACAACGGATCCGCCCCGACGACGGCGCCGCCCGCGCGATGGACGACGACGGCGACGGCTATCTCGAACAAAACGTCGCGTGGGTGTTGACCGGGGGGACGCCGACCGCCTCCGACGTGCGCTACGGAAAGCGCATTCTCTGCCCGTTCGGCGAATACGTGCCTTGGCCCGCCGGGGCGCCCTTCAGGGACGCCGTGACCCGCGCCATCGAGCGGGTCGGGGGCTACATCCCGGATCTCGAACCGGGGATGGGACCCGGGATCTTCACCGTCCGTTCGCCGGGTGGCCCCCGAAAGGGGGCGATTTCCATCTGCTTCGAGGCGGTCTTCCCCGAGATGTTCCGCGAAGGCGTGCTTTTGGGCGCGGATTTCCTCGTGAACGTCTCGAACGACGCTTGGTTCTTCGATTCCGAGGAACTCGATCTCGTGGACGTCGCGACGCGATTTCGGGCCGTCGAGTCCGGTCGCACCGTGCTTCGGGTGTCGAACTCGGGGATTTCGACGGCGTTCGGCCCCGACGGGACCCGGCTCGCGATCGTCGAAGGGCCGGACGGCAGGCGCAAGGAAGTCGCGGGAGGATTCGCGGTGCGCCTGCCGATTTGCGCGGAAACGACGCCGTACGTGCGGTTCGGCGACGCGCCGTGGGCCCTGCTCGGGCTCGTGATTTCGTGGTGCTGTCTGCGCCCCCGGAGGGCGGCTCCAAGCCGTTCCGGGGAATCCGGTTGACAAGGTTTTCCCCCCGCCTACAATCCACGCCCCGGAATCGGAGTCTTCGATCGACTCAACGTCGCGAAGGGATCCGCGACAGGTCGAAGGTCTCATCCAGGAGATTTCAATGAGCCAGATCGCCCGCGTGTTCGTCGTTCTCAACCTGCTGCTCGCAGCGGGCTTCCTGTTCACTGCCGCCACCTTCCTCGGTCTCAACAACGACTGGAAGGGCAAGCACGAAACCGTCGCCAAGAAGGCGAAGGAAGAAGCCGCCCGTCACGAAGCCGCCCTGTCCGAGAAGGACAAGGCGCTCGCCGAGAAGGAATCGCTCCTCAACGCGGCCCGCGACGCCGAGTCGAAGGCGACCGCGGCCAACCAGCAGCTGAAGACTCAGGTCGAAGCCGCCGAGGCCGACAAGAAGGCGAAGGACACCCAGCTCGACCAGGCGCAGAAGAACGTGGCTTCGGTCACGGAGAACCTGAAGCGCACCCAGGACGCGCTCCAAGCCAAGATCGACGAGAACACCAAGCTCCGCGCCGAGACCGCCGAGGCTCAGCAGAAGGAGCGCGAGGCCAACGGTAAGTACGAGAAGGAGCACGCCGACGTCGTGGCCCGCGACAACAAGATCGCGGACATGGAGAAGTCGGCCAAGTCGGCGGACGACAAGATCCACCAACAGGGCCTCCTCATCGAAATCGCGCAGAAGCAGGGTTTCGACATGAAGGGCGGCATCCTGATGGAGCCGGTCAACGCGTCGGTCCTCAACGTCGACATGGGCATGAAGCTCGTGCAGGTCAACGCGGGTAAGAACGCGAAGGTCGCGCGCGGCTACGTCCTCGACATCGTTCGTGGCAACACCTACATCGGCCGCATCAAGGTCGACCAAGTGTTCGACGCGTCGTGCGCCGGTACCCTCACCGTCGTGGCCCCCGGCCAGACCGTGATGGTCGGTGACAAGGCCACCAACACCCTCAACTGAGAAAAGGCGGTAGTCACCATGGCTGAAGACACCAACGGTTCGGCTCCCGTCGACAATGCGAAGGGGCTGACGACGACGCTCGTCATCCTCACCACCGTCGTCCTTTTGGCGGCGATCTTCGTCGGCCAAAAGGCCCTCGGACAGTGGTTCGGCGTGGGCATGATGAAGTGAGATCCCTTTCGCGCCGCCGTCGGCGCGAGACTCCGCTTCCCTCGACAACCCGGGAATCCTCCCGGGTTGTCGCATTTCAGGGGGCGGACGGTTAAAGTGCGGCCCCGTCATGGACGGGACTCATGACGTTCGTGAACCCCGACGGAGGGGAAGATGTTCTGGATGCTCGACAGGCTCGTCGGCCTCTTCGCGGTCGACATGGGAATCGACCTCGGCACCGCCAACACGTTGGTGTGCGTGCCCGGCAAGGGCGTGATCTTGTCGGAACCGTCTGTCGTCGCGGTTCACAAGGGCACGAACAAGGTGCTCCTCGACGGACAAGCCGTCGGTGACCGCGCGAAGGAAATGCTCGGTCGTACGCCGTCCGGCATCGAAGCCATTCGCCCCATGAAGGACGGCGTCATCGCCGACTTCGAAATCTGCGAAGCGATGCTTCGCTACTTCATTCAGAAGGTGCAGGGCAATCGTCGCTTCCTCGCCAATCCGCGCGTCGTCATCGCGGTGCCTTCGGGAATCACGCCCGTCGAAAAGCAGGCGGTCGTCGGTTCGGCGGAACGCGCCGGAGCGCGCAAGGTGTATCTGATCGAAGAGCCGATGGCCGGTGCGATCGGCATCGGTCTTCCCGTCGCCGGCGCGCACGCGAACATGATCGTCGACATCGGCGGCGGTACGACGGAAATCGCGGTGCTCGCGCTCGCGGGCATCGACGTGAAGCGCAGCCTTCGCACGGCGGGTGACGAACTCGACGAAGCGATCATCGCCTACGTGAAAGCTCATTTCGGCATTCAGATCGGCCCGCTCATGGCGGAAAAGATCAAAGTCGAACTGGGTTCGGCGTGGCCGCTCGAAACCGAGCTCGAATCGACCGTGAAGGGGCAAGATCTGAAGACGGGGCTGCCGCGCGCCGCGACGATCACGAGTCAACAAGTGCGCGAAGCGCTGGATAAACCCGTCAGCGAAATCGTCGGCGCGGTGAAGGCGACACTCCAAGCGGCGAAGCCCGAACTGGCGGCGGATCTCGTCGACAAGGGCATCAATCTCTGCGGCGGTGGTTCGTTGTTGCGCGGCATGGACAAGCGCATCAGCGACGCCGTCGGATTGCCGGTCAAAGTCGCCGACGATCCGTTGACGGCGGTGGCGCGCGGGACGGGCTACGTCCTCGACCACCTCGAGATGCTGAAGCAGATTCTCGACACCGCCGACGATCCATGAACCAGCGGGCCGCGCGACGCCCGGTGCCCGCCGCCGGCCGCGCGGCGACCGCGGGTCTCGTTCTCGTTGCGGCCGCATGGGCGTTCGGGGACGCGCTCGCCGCCACGCGTCTGCGGACGTTGGCTTTGCTCATTCGTCCCGTCGAAACTCTGCTCGCGCCGGTGGACCATGCGTTGCCCGCCGCGCCATCGCGACTCCCCGGGCCCGGCTTCGTCACGCCGCCGGGTTCGACGGCGATTCCTGTGCTCGACGTACGACCCGGTCGCGGCACGCTCCTGATCGGAGCCGGCTCCGAATCCGGGATCGTGGTCGGTGAAACCGTCACCGCGGGTGATGCTTTGGTCGGGTTCGTCGAACGCATCGAATCCCACGTCGCGCGCGTCCGGACGTTCACCGGAGGCGATGCGTCCGTCGCGGTCGCAGGTGCCGACGCGCGCCCGTCGAAGTCCGGTGCGCTCGTTCGCCACGTGGGTCTCGTCGTCGCGGGGAGTCCTCCGCGCCTGATGAAGTCGCCGATGCCGGAAGCCTTCCGCGTGGACGAGCGCCTCGTGACCGTCGGCGGGGAAGGAAGCCGCGTGCCGCCGGGATTGCGCGTCGGCGACGTCGTCGAGACGGGGATCGCCCCCGCGGTGCGTCTCGCCGTCGATCCCGTCGGTGTCGGACGGGTGACGATCCCTCGGCGACTCGAGGGGCTCCCGCGCCTCTTCCACGACGAGCCCGTGACGGTCGTCGCGTCGCCGCTCGATCGTCGGGGGGGGGCTTTGATCGGCGGGCCGGGTCTCGCCGACGCCGTTCCCGGTGTGGCGTTCACCATCGAAGGACGGTTCTTGGGGCGCCTCTTGGAAACGTCGTCGGAGGCGGCTCGCGTGTCCCTCGTCGGCGACGTCGGGCACGACGTCGTCGCGCGGTGGATCGACGATCTCGGGCAGGAAGGCGAAGGCGTACTGACCTGCGTCGGATCGGGTCTCTATTCCTTGCGCCAGACGCGCGGCGCCCTGCCGGGCTTCGCCTTCTGGGCGTGTACGGCGGGCGGGCAGGCCCTCATTCCCCAAGGCCTCGTGATCGGTCGATTCGCGCCGGAGAACGGCTCTTGGCGTCTGAGCGAGCCGATCCGAACGCCGAGACGCGGCGTGGTCCCGATCTTCCTCGAATCCAAGGAGCATCGGCGCCTGCATCCGGAGGTGCGGACGTCGTGAGCCTCGCCCTTCTCGGTCTCCCTTTGGCGGTGCTCTCCGTTTGGGGGCGTCTGTCGGGGGTCGCGTGGACTCCCGACATGGCCGTCGTGATGGCGATCCTGTCGATCCGTTTCGATCGGGACGCCCGGTTCGTGCGCGTCACGTTGTTGACCGCCGCCGTGGAAGGGCTCGTCATCGGCCGCACGTGGGCCGTATGGCCGCTCGCTGCGCTCGCGGCGGGGGTGTTCGCCTACGGTGCCGCGCGGGTCGTCGCGCACCGAACATGGATCGGGTGCGGCATCATGGCGTTCCTCGCGACTTGGGTGGCGGGGGGCGTCGTCCGACTTCTCGAAGGCGGGACGACCACGACGTGGGTGCAGGCGTCCGCGACCGCCGCGGTGTGCGCCCTCTTCGCCGTCGTCGCGGGGCGACGCCGCGGCGCGAATCTCCCGGGAGTGTAGGCGCGCGACGTAAGATCCACGACACAGGTGATTCGTGTCGTCGACCAGACTCGGCATTCTCGCAACGCTTCTGTTCATGGGCTTCATCGGCCTCGTGGCGCGGCTGTTTCAGTTGCAGATCGTCGAAGCCGATCCCGAGCGGGCGGTCGCGGAGATGCGTCGTATCGGCGCGCGCTACGCTGAAACGCCCGCGGTTCGCGGCGCCATCCTCGACCGTGACGGACGCCCGCTGCGCGTCTCCCGCGACGGACTCGAAATCGGAGTGGTTCCGGCGCGCTTCCGCGAGCGCTCCGCGCCCGAAGCGGTGGCCGATCTGCGTGCGCTCCTCGAACCCGTCGTCGAAGGCGGCGGAGCCGCGGCGCGGCAGCGCTATCTCGTCGAGGCGGTGGAAGATCCCGCGGCCGCGGCACGTGCGCTCGTCGTGCTGCCCGTCGACATTTTCAAGAAGTCTCCGACGGTTTCGGCGTCCATACTCGCTCCGCGGATGCGGCCGTTGATCGCTCCCGAGGGGACGTTGATCCTGAACGCGGAAGACGGTCGCGCTCGGGTGGTGGATGCCTGCGCCGCTTTGGTTCCGCGCGCGCGCCCGATGAGCGCCCGGGCGATTCGCGCTCGTCTCGCGAATCCGGCGACGTCGACCGTGGGCGAAGTCCTCGACCTTTCCGCGGCCGCGGTGACCGAAATCCTCAACGCCGAAAATGCGACCGTGCATCGATTGGCGTCGTCCTTGGGATTCGGCGACGGTTTGAGATTGCGCGAACGCATCATGACACGATGCGACGTGCAGTATCAGACGGTGGTGTCGCGCGCGCTCGACGAACGATTGAACGACGCGATCTGTCAACAGGAGGCAGGAGCCCGGCATCCGTCGGTGGACGTGGTCGGCGCCGAGCGTTACGCCGAAATCGTCGCCCGCGCCCGTCCGGTTTTCGCCGACGCCGATGCGGCGTCGAACGCATTCGAAGCGGCGCGCTCCCTGTTGGCGGGCACGCTCCCGGGAGTCGTTCCGAGCTTGACCGATCTCGGCCCTTGGGTGGATATCGAACCCGAGGTCGTCGTCGATCCCGAGTCGATCGCGGAAACGTGGGGGCTGATCGACCCTCGCCCGGATGCGGTACGCGGGGCACTCGCGGCCGCCGTGCGCGGCGCCGCCGATTTCGAAACGTCGGCACGCGAGCGCTATCAGGGGGCACGGAAGCGGCAGCAGATCGTTCGTGATTTGCGCGACGACCGGACGCATCGCATCGGACTGGCGCCGGACTACGCGTTGGCCGATCTGATCGAGGGGCCCGGAGGACTCGACTACTTGGGATTCCGGATCGATCCCGCATTCGTCCGGGACGACACCCGTGCCGCGAAGGGTGCTTCGCTCTCGTTGTTGCTCGGCGACGTCACCGATTCGGGGGTGCCGGTCGGACGCGGTGTCGAATTGTTCGAGAACGGCATGCTGAGCGGGACTCCCGGACGTATCGCCCGTACGACGTCGCGGGGGCGCGTCGACGTGGAGACGGTCGACCCGGTGCTTCACGGCGAGGACGTGACGCTCGCGTTGTCCGCGCCGTTGCAGGCCCGTGTCGACAAAATGTTGACGCGGCCCGGAGCGATCGCCGTCGTCGATATCGCAACGGGGGGCATCCTCGCGGCTTCGACGTCTCCCGCACCGAAGGACGGCGACCTCCGCGAAGCGTTGCAGGCGTTGGCGAAACTGGAGGATCGACTTGCGGCGGCGCGTCGGGCCGCGGCCGGAGGCGATCGCGGTGCGCGTGCCGAGGTGCGGGCGATTCGCGAGCAGATCCTCCAAAGCGGGGCGCTGCATCGGGCCGTCGCCCCCGCGGGTCAAACGCCGCCCGGCTCAGTGTTCAAGGTGCTCACCTTGCTCCATGCGTTGGAGCGCGGAGTCGTGAAAGCCGACGAAGTCATGGATTGTCGGCTCGGACCACGGTCGAGCTTCGGATGCCACACGCACGGTCCGCTCGACATGTGGGGAGCCATCGAAAAGTCCTGCAATCACTACTGCTACGAGGCGGCGCTGCGCTTTTCGCCGAGTCGCGACGCCGCGACGGCGGAACTCCTCGATCTTTTCAAGACGTTCGGGCTGTTCGACGCCGTGCCCGGATTGATTTCCGCCGCCGAGGGGCGCGCCTACGAGCACCTTCTGCGTCGTCGTCCCGACGATCCGCGCAACGACGCGATCGGGCAGGGGAGTCTGACGTTCGCTCCCGTGCGTGTCGCCGGCGTAGCGGCGTCGGTCGCCGCGGGACGGGTGGTGCGTCCGTGGTTCGTGAAATCCGAAACGCATGTTCCGTTCGGACCCGTGATCGGATCGGTCGAACATCTCGCGGTGGTTCGCGAAGGAATGCGACGCGTCTGCGAGTCGTCGGGTGGAACCGCGGGCAAGCAGCATCGCGCGCGGCTCACGACGCTCAAGATCGCCGGGAAGACGGGGACGGCGCAACTCTCTTCGGGTGAGAATCCTCTCTATGCGGCGTGGCTCGTCGGCTACGCGCCTCACGACAACCCACGCTACGCCTTCGCCGTGATGTTCGATCGCTACCCGGGGGAAGGTGCCGACTGTGCACCGCTCGCCGCGATGGTCGTCAACGCCTGCTACGACGTGCTCGGAGGACGCCCGTGATTTCCTTCGGCGCTCTGGTGCGCAAAGCCCTCAGACTCGATCCGCTCGTGCTGATCTTCGCCGTCGGGATCGCGTTGTTCGGCATTCATGCGATCGACCTCGGGATGAGCGAAACGACGCCGCGCCCTCTCGCGGCGATTCAATGGAACTACTTTCTGCTCGGCACCGCGGTGATGATCGGAGTCGGATGCGTCCCGTATTCGCGATGGGTCGCGCTCGGGCCTTTGGCTTGGGGGGCGTTGCTCGTCCTTTTGATCGGCGTCGCGGTCGCCGGGACGACCGTCAACGGCTCTCGGAGATGGTTGTCGCTCGGAGGGTTCCAGTTCCAGCCGTCGGAACCCATGAAGACCGCGCTCATCCTCGTCCTCGCGAAGTGCCTCGATCGGGGTGAGCCCGTCCGAACCGTCGGCCGTTGGCTGCCGCTGCTCTTGTTCGCCGTGGTTCCCTTCGGTTTGGTGGTGCGCCAACCCGATCTCGGAACCGCGCTCATGTACGTCCCGATCGCGCTCGCCGTCCTGTTCATCGCGGGATTGCCGTTGCGCGTGGTCGGGTCGATGTTCGCCGCCGGAATCGTGCTCGCGTTCGCCGCCTTCCGTTGGTTTCTTCACCCGTATCAGCGTGAGCGCATCATCTCGACGTTCTTCCGCGAGAATCTCGCGGACTACGAGAAGGCGCGCGAGGGATTCCAACTTCTGCAGTCGCTCCGCGCGGTGGGGCTCGGAGGCATGCGCGGCAACCCCGACCCGGAAGGGACGTTGTCGGGATCGGGAGCGTTGCCCGAGTCGTACAACGACTTCGTTTTCGCGACGGTCTCGGAAAATTACGGATTCGTCGGTGCGTCCCTTCTGCTCGCCGCACTCTTGTGCCTCGTCCTCGCATGCTTCCGCGTCGGCTTCGTCTGTCGCGATCCCGCCGGAAAGGTCATCTGCACCGGAGTGGGGACGCTCTTCGCGGTGCAGACCCTCGTCAATGCGGGAGTTGCGCTCGGCGTCGTCCCGACGACCGGGATCGCGCTGCCGCTCGTGTCGAGCGGTGGATCCGCGTTGGTGGCGATGATGGCGGCGTTGGGGCTCGTTCTGAGTGTTTCGGTGCATCCGTCTTCGCCGCTCGCCCGCGGATCGATGGAATGACCGCTCGGGATCGCCTAGCATGAGCGGACCGTGACCGATCGTCCCAACATCAAAGGCTTGACGTTCGCCGAAGTCGAAGCGCGCATCCGTGCGCTCGGCGGCGAAAAAGCCGGAGCCACGCTCGGAGCGCGCGTCTACAAGGGCATCCTTCAGGACGGATTCCGGACCTTCGGGGAGATCCCCGGAATGGCGAAGGAACGGGCCGCGATCGCGGACGCGCTCTTCTCCACGACGAGCCTCGAAGTTCTGTCGGTGCGTCGGTCGTGGGACCGCAGTGCGAAGTACGCGTTCAAGCTCGCCGACGGCAACGTGATCGAGTCCGTCCTCCTGCACCATCACGGGCTGTGGACGGTGTGCGTGTCGTCACAGGCCGGCTGTCCGCTCGCGTGTCGTTTCTGCGCGACCGGGATGCTCGGATTGAAGCGGAACTTGGAGGCGTGGGAGATCGTCGATCAGGTCGTTTTCGTCGCGCGGGACGCCGGCGTGCGCGTGTCGGACATCGTCTTCATGGGAATGGGCGAGCCGCTCCTCAACGAAGAGGCGGTCGCACGCGCGGCGGAGGTGATGACGTCGACGCCGGGGCTTCAGATTTCGAAGAAGCGGATCGTCGTTTCGACGTCGGGCGTCGTCCCCGCGATCCATCGGTGGATCGACGCGGGGCGCCCGTGGAAGTTGGTGTTCTCCCTCGGGAGCGCGGTGCCGGAAAAGCGTCTGAAACTCATGCCGATCCAGGAACGCTTCGGATTCGACGCGTTCCTCGACGCGGTGAAGCGCTACGAGAGTCATCGCGGGGGCAAGCACGTGACGCTCGAATACGTGGCCATCCGCAATCTGACGATGGGCGACGACGACATCGAGGCGATGCGCACGCACCTGCGCGGATTCAACCTCATCCTGAACGTCATTCCTCTCAACCCCGTCGGCAACGAACTCGAAGCGCCGTCGATGGAGGAGGCGCGGGCCTTCACCGCGAAACTGCGCGGATTGGGGTTCCCCGTGAAGGTGCGCTATTCGGGCGGCAAGGACCAATTCGCGGGCTGCGGACAACTCGGTCGATCGTTGCTCGAGGCGGGGACGCCGCCGAAATAAAAACGGCCCCGGGGTTGCCGGGGCCGTCGTCGACGCATCGCGCCGTCACTTCTTCTTGGGGACGAGGATGTCGTCTTCCTTCTCGCCCGTCTTTTCGCCGATGCGGTTCACGTACGCGTCCCAGGGAATGAGTTGCTTGTCCTTCACCTGGTCGAGTTGGATCTTGCGCATCACGTAGTTGTAGTAGGCCTGGAACTCCTCGTTCATCTTCTTCAGGCCGTCGTCGTCGACGCCGAAGGCTTCCATGAAGACCTTCTTGCCCGTCTTGCCGTCGAGTTCTGACTTCAGGTACTTCGACCATCCCGCCTTGTACTTGCCGGGCTTGCCGTAGACGACGTAACCCTCGGCGTCGACGTTGAAGTGGTTGACGAAGTAGATGAGGAACCACCCTTGGGCGTAGATGAGCTGGATCTTCGTCTGACCCTTGCCGCCCATGGATTCGTACATCATGCGGTCGCCGTAGGTCCGCTGGACGAGTTCGCTCACCGAGAAGTAGTCGTCGACCGAAATGGAACGCATGCCTTCGAGGCGCCCGACTTGCAGGAGGCCGACTTCGTAGGTGAAGGCACCGTCGCTACCGACTTTCTGCGACGAGCCGCCGAACCATTCCGCGACGCCTTCCTGGAACCAGTACGAGCGGCGGAGGAAGGAGGGGGCGGAACGGGTGTGCTTCGCGAACAACTGGTGCGTGCCTTCGTGCATGATCGTCGTGAAGTCGCACTGACGGTGCACGACGAGTCGGCCGGACTCGTGTTCGAAGTGCGCGAGGACGCCCGGCGTTTGAGGACCGCCCGTCGCGGCGTTGTAGGTGCGGTACTTCGCGTCGGATTCGAAGTAGACGACCGGGATCGGATCGTCGATCGGTTTGAGGTCGCATTCCTTCGCGTACTGATCCATGAACATGCGGTTCAGCTGAAGCAGCGGA
>JAFMJN010000145.1 GCA_017853435.1 Planctomycetota bacterium
CCGTGCCGTCGCCGCCTCCCGTTCCGATCGGGACCGCCAAACCGAAATCGATGAGCTTCAGCGCGCCTTTGCGGTCGAGGAGGAAATTGGACGGCTTGACGTCGCGGTGGACCCAGCCCGCGGCGGCGACGGCTCTCAACGCCCGTGCGGCCCCGAGGGCGAGCCGAAGCGCTTCGCGCTCCGGAAACGTCCGCCCCGCGTCGAGCGGCTCGCGCAGATGGATGCCGTCGATGCGTTCCATCACGAGGTAGTGCAGCCCGTCGTGGACGTGGTCGTAGTAGACGTCGACGACCGACGGGTGGCGACACGCACCGGCGGCTTCCGCCTCGCGGTGAAACGCGTCGACCGACGCGGGATTTCGCGCGAGGCCCGGCCGCAGCAACTTCACCGCGAGCGGACGCCGGGTCGTCGCATCGACGGCGGCGAAGACCTCGGCCATACCGCCCGATCCGATGCGCGCATCGAGGTCGATCCCCGGAAGAAGATCACGAGGGGGGTGCATCGGATCGCGCATCCACGCGATTTCCGCGGCCGTCGCCCACTTCATGCGCGTCACGATTTCCGCGAACGAAAGCGCACGGCCGCGGTTCGCCAACTCCGCCGACTTCGCGAGCGCGGACTCCGCCTGCACCTTCGCAAGGAGACCTTCCGTCACGAGGCGCGCCGCGAACCACACGTCGCTCGCGTCGTCGGATCCGTCATGCGCGGAGGTCATGCGGGGCATCGTATCTCGGCGCGCGAACGCAGGGAATCCCGGGGAGTTGTGCAAAAGATTGTCGATTTACGGTCCCCGCGCGAACTGTCGAAATGTCCCACAGCGATGCGGCGATGGGAGTCCCGCAGGCGATGGACCGCCCCCTCACCGGGCGGGGAGACATAGACGATGCGCGTCGATCACCACCTCGTTCTCAAATACTGCGAAGCCTTGGATGAATTCGTTCGCATCCGGGTCTTCGGCGAAGAAGAAGGCCGCCACATCATCGGCGGCGCCGCGAACGCGAACAAATCCGCGTTCCAGCACGCGGTCGTCAAGGCCTGCGTCCTCGACCACAACACCGATCTGGCGACGCGCATCGAGCGCGCGCAGCGGCACACGAGCCAGGATCTGAACGAGATCCTCTACATCCTCTGTGTCGAAGTGAACCCTTCCTTCGAAATCCATCAGGTCTCCGTGCCGCTCGGCGACGCGACGCCCGGGACGACGACCGACGGCGCGAACGACACGACGCCGAAGTTGACCGACGAACAGCTCGACAAGTTGATGCATCTCGATGCCGACCTGAAGAAGCGTGTCATCGGTCAGGACCATGCGGTGGACGTCGTGTCGCGCGCCATCAAGAAGGCGGGCGTCGGCCTCCGCGATCCGCGCCGCCCCGTCGGTTCGTTCCTATTCGTCGGTCACGTCGGCGTCGGCAAGACGGAACTCGCGAAGGCCATCGCGGAATCCATGTACGGAACCCAGTCCCGCCTCATTCGCGTGGATTGCTCGGAGTACGCGCTTCCGCACGAATACGCCAAGTTGATCGGTGCGCCTCCCGGCTACATCGGCCACAACGAAGGCGGCTACCTGACCGAAGCGGCGAAGGAAATGGGCGACTTCGTGGTGCTTTTCGACGAGATCGAAAAAGCCCACTCGAAGATGCACAACATCCTTCTGCAGTTGCTCGACGAGGGCACGGTGACGGACTCGAAGGGATTCAAGGTCTCCTTCAAGAACGCCGTCGTCCTCATGACGAGCAACCTCGGCGTCCGCGAAGTCGAGCAGTCGCGAAGCACGATCGGCTTCGACTGCGAGCAGAAGAAGGCCGCCTCCTTCGAATCGATGAAGACGGAGATCAACGAAGCCCTGAAGAAGTGCTTCCGTCCCGAGATGCTGAACCGCATCGACGACGTGATCGTCTTCAACACCCTCGGCAAGGAAGACTCGTTGAAGATCGCCGACATCATGCTCGGCGATCTCGCGAAGATCGCCCGCCGCGCGGGTGTCGCCGTCGAATTCGGCGCGTCGGTCCGCCGCCACATCGTCGAGACCGGCTGGCGCCGCGAATGGGGTGCCCGCGAACTCAAGCGCACCATCAAGCGTGAAGTCGAGACGCCTCTCACCGACCTGATTCTCGATCGCACGATCCGCCAAGGCGCGTCGGTGAAGATCGAAGTCGAGAACGGCGTCGTCTCCTTCTCGCCGACCGTCGGCGTCGCCACCGCGACGCAGACCGTCTGAATCGCACACCCCGTCGCTCGTGCGACGGGCTTACGACCGTGACGAACCCGGAGCCGGACTCGCCCGCGAGGTGAGGCCGGCTCCACCTTTTTCAGAGGTCGTTGACGGCGGTGACGCGCAGTTCCGTGCCGACGGGATTCACGGCGACCAAGCATCCGGCATCCGCCTCGCCGTGCACGCGCACGAGATAACCGCCGATCCCGACTCCGAGGGCGTCGGCTTCTCGGGCGGCGGCGTCGCCTTCGAGGGTACGACCGCGCGGCCAACGACCCGCCTCGAGGTCGCCGCGGGAAAACGCTTCGGCCGCCGTCCACCGCTTCGCGATGTGCGCCACGCGCGGTGTGAAGGCCGCGACGAGCCGCGCGACGTCTTCGTCGCGTTCGGCGCGCGAAGAACGCCATTTCATCGGGGCCCCGGCGAGCCCCGTCGCCTTCGCGACGTCGCCCGCACCGAGCGCCCCGACGAACGCGAGCCCGACGGAGCGAGCTTCGTCGGTGCGCGCCGCGAGGACGTCTCCGGCCTCGGAGCAGCCGAAAGCGATGACGAGCATCAGAAGAAGAACCGCATTGCGCATCTTGTTCTCACACGGGATCCACGGGATCGAAGCGCATCCCGCCGAGTCGGTCGGCGAGGCCCGCGAACCATCCGTCCCGTCGGACATCGTACGACGCCGCGAGGAGTTCCGACGCCACCCGCTCGGCGACTTCGAGCCACCCGCGGTCCCGACCCTCGGCGATCGGCAACGATCCGCCGAAGCCGTGTTGCCGGACGCCGACCAAATCCCCCGGGCCTCGCAACAGAAGATCCGCCTCGGCGAGTTTGAAACCGTCGTCTTCCTTTTCGAGCATCCGGAGGCGATTCAACGCTTCGGGCTTGCACGTGGGCGATGGAACGAGGTGCACCCGTGCGGAACGTTCACCGCGCCCGACACGTCCACGCAGCTGGTGCAACGAGGCCAGTCCGAAGCGCTCGGCCCCTTCGATCACCATCACCGTCGCTTCGGGGACGTCGACGCCGACTTCGATGATCGACGTGGCGACGAGGACGTCCGCGGCCCCCGATCGGAACGCTTCGAGCGCCGCGCGCTGATCCTCGTGAGGAAGGCGCCCGTGCAGCCACTCCGTGCGAAGGTCGTCGAGCCAACGGTGCACCCGTTTTCGCCCGAGCCCCTCGACCGACGGAGTTTCCACACCGGCGATCGTCGGGAATACGACGAACGCCCGTTCCCCGGAGGCGACGGCACGACGCACGTCGGCGTACGCCGTCGGCTCGTCGCTCAATCGCGCCGGAGGCGTCTTGCGCCCGCCGGGACGCGCCGCGATGCGCGTCATCGCGAGATCGCCGAAGAGCGCCAACGCCAACGACCGCGGGATCGGAGTCGCGGAAAGCGCGAGAACGTGGGGGCGCTTCCCCTTGCGACGCGCCGCCAACCGCTGCAACACGCCGAAGCGATGCTGCTCGTCGACGACGACGATGCCGAGATCGGCGAACGCGACTTCCGCCGCGAGCGCCACGTGGGTCCCGACGAGAATGTCGATCTCCCCTTTCGCCAAACTCTGAGCGACGGCGCGCCGCTTGGGTGCGGGACTACGCGACGTAAGCGCGCCGATACGAACGCGCGATCCGGAAAGCCAACGTTCGAGCAGCGCGGCGTGCTGGGAAGCGAGAACGTCCGTCGGAGCGACGAACAACGCTTGTTTTCCGGCGGCGACGGCGGCGAGGATCGCGGCGACCGCGACGGCCGTCTTGCCGCTGCCCACGTCGCCGAGGAGGAGGCGTCGCATCGCCTGCGGCCGCGCGATGTCGTCGAGGATCACCGCCAAGGCCGCCTCCTGTTCCGGCGTCGGCGCGAACGGCAGGCGCGCGCGGATGCGGGTTCGCACGCGCTCGGAGGACGGAATCGGGGGCGCCTCGCCCGCGAGCCCACGGGACGCCAATCGCGCGCCGAGCGCCAGCGACAAGAGACGATCGAACAAGAGACGTTCGCCGCCGCGTTCCGCGTCCGCACGCGACGCGGGAACGTGAATCAGACGGAACGCTTCCTGCAGCGTCGGCATGTCGAGATCGCGACGGACGGCGGCGGGCAACGGATCCTCGAGACCGTCGACGATCTTCTGCGCTTCGACGACCAGCCGGCGCAAAATGCCCTCCGGAATGCCGGGGATCTTCGGATGCACGGGTTCGAGACGGCGCAACCACGCATCGAGCGCCGCGTCGTCCGACAACACGGTGAGCGCCGTACCCGAGAACGCCGAACCGTCGGGGGCCATGGCTCCAGAAATCGCGACGCGATCGCCCCGCGTCACGCGGTCGGCGAGCCATCCGCGATTCCAAAAACGGACGCGAAGTTCACGCCCGTCGGCGCGCAGCACCATGTCGAGAAAATGCCCACCTCGGCGTTGACGCACTTTGCGGGCGCGTTCCACGATTCCGACGAGGGTCGCGGGCACCTTCGGCCCGACCGTCGCGGCGTCCGCCAAGGGCGGCGTGGAGTCGTATCGGGTGGGAGCGAGCAGGAGGAGATCCACCACGGTTTCGAGTCCGCGCTCGCGCAAGGCGCGTGCCCGCACCTCCCCGACGCCCGAGAGGGTGTCGATCGGCGTGAGGAATCCGCTCATGCGGAAACGGCGGGCAGCGCGTTCAGCGCCGCGAGCACCGCGTCGACGTCGACGCCGAGCGGGCGACAACCTTCTTCGAGCGTCTCCGTGGGCGCGACGATGCAATCGACGCATTTGAGCCCGAAACTCGCCAAGACGTCGGCGACTCCGGGATGCGATTCGAGCAGCGCTTCGATGTTGTCCCCGCGGCGGAATCGCGGCGTCGGTGCGGGCGTTTCCATGGCTCCACGCTATCGCACGCGTCCCGCTTCGGGAACGCCCCCGTGCTACGATCGCGCCCGTCGTGAGGATCCCCGTCATGCTGCACCGCTGCGTCGCCGTCGTGTGCCTGCTCGCGGTATTCGGTCAGGCCCAAAAGCCGACGGATGCGTCGCCGAAGGACCTCGCCCGCAAAGAAGCCGCTCTCGTCGAGGCGGAACGCACCCTCGCCGACTCCACCTCCGCGCTGCGCGCCTCCTACGACGCGATCGAGATCGCGGTCGCCCGCGCCCGCGCGGCGTCCGGTGCGGCGTGGATCACCGATCTCGCGCGCGTGACCGAATCCTCGTGCACCTCCGCACGCGAGGTCGCCGGAAAAGTGGGGTCCAAGGAACGCCTCGTCCAATTGATGCGTCAGTCGGTGCTTCCCGCCGTGGAACGCATCGAAGACGCCGACCTGAAACTCCTTCTGCCGTGGCTGCGCCGCCGCGTCGAAGGTCTCGCCGGGGCCCCGCCGCTCGACGTCGGCGCGTGGACGCCGCAGGCGTTCGCGGGCCTCGTTCTCGCGGCACCTCTCGGAGACGTGAAATTCCACGACCTGTGGAACAACGAACTTTCACCCGTCCTCCCCGCCGCGGAGTCCTACAGAAAGGCCGCGGCCGCACGCGACGCCGCGGCTTGGGACGTGTCCGTCGCCAAAGACCCGCTGATCGTCCATCAAAAAGGCGCGCCTCCGGGCTTCGCGAAGGTCCCGGCGGGCAAGTACGTCGCGATCGGAAACGCCGGATTCGCGACGAACGGCCCCCGCGCGGGACGCAAGCCGGCGACCGTAGCGGCGGACGTGTGGATCGCGCTCCGCGAAACGACCCACGCCGAGTACTACGCGTGGTGGAAGACCTTGGACGAAACGGCACGGCGCAAGCACGTCCCGACGGACGAAAACAAGCAGCCCGTGTGGAAGGCGGGCGACGACAAGGGCGATCCGATGCCGAGCGACGACCAGGGCCGACACCCGGTGACCGGCGTGCTCCTCGGCTCCGCGTTCGCGTTCGCCGCCTCGCAGGGAGCACGACTCCCGACCGAAGCCGAATGGTGCGCCGCGGCCGGAGGCAAGGACGGTCGGGCCTATCCGTGGGGCAACGACTGGGTCGAGGGTCGTTGCCGAAGCGCCGACGGCGGTGCGGCGGGCCCCGCGATCGTCGGCGGCTATCCGGAAGGTCGCGGCCCGTTCGGCCATTTCGATCTCGCGGGCAACGCCGCCGAGTGGATGGCGACCTACGAATCCGGCAAGGACATCGTGCCCGCGAAGATCGACGACGCGAACGCCGTCGTGCGCGGCGGCAGCTGGCTCTTCACGAAAAACGACGTCGGTACCGGCTGGGCCTGGTACCGACGTGCGTTGTTCGAGCAGCGTTCCGACATCGGCTTCCGTCTTGCGATGGACGTGCCGAAGGCCGCGCCGCGCTGAGATTTCCGATCAGACGACCGGGTGCGTGACGAGGACGATGTCGCAGTCCTCGACGGCTTCGATACGGTGCGGGAAGCCCGTTTCGAAATGGAGCGATTCGCCGGTCGGAACACGGATCGACTTGTCACCCATCTTCACGTCGATCGTGCCGACGCGAACGAGGATCGACGTGACGTTGGTCGAACGGGCGTCGATGTCCGCCGACATCGATCCCCTCTTGCCTCCGCCGACGAGGATTTCGACCCCTTCGAAGGCGACCGATTTGAAGGTGAAGCCACCGATACGACGTTCGACGGCCTTGCCGAGCTGAGCCTCGCGCTTCTCGGCGAGAGCGAGCAGTCGGTGCGTCGGAATGCCCAAGCCCTCCGCGATGCGGTCGAGGGTATCG
>JAFMJN010000146.1 GCA_017853435.1 Planctomycetota bacterium
GAGGACCAATCGGACCAATCGCGCCTTGCGCACCGTCGGCTCCGTTCGCGCCCTGCGGACCAACCGGACCGACCGCGCCTTGCGCACCGTCGGCTCCGTTCGCGCCCTGAGGACCAATCGGACCAATCGCGCCTTGCGCACCGTCGGCTCCGTTCGCGCCCTGGGGACCGATCACGCCCTGCGGACCTTGAGTGCCGGGAGCTCCCTGCGGCCCCACCAGTCCCGTCGTCGAGCCGACCCAGTTGCCGGTCGAGTCGATCACCTGAACACCGTTGATGCTGATGGACGCGGGGTTGATCGGACGGTTCGGAACGTCGTCGGCGAACTTCGCGCGGTTCGCGATGGCGACGCCCGCAACGCGGAGACGCGGCGTCATTTCCGCATCGGTGCCGACCTTGATCCCGATGAATCGGGCCGTCGAAGCATCCGGAAAGATGTTGTCGGGGAGGATGACGTTGGAACCGAGATCGGCGGCGAAGAGTCCGCCGGTCACGTTCACCGTCTTCGTCTCACTCCAAAGAGCGGTACCGCCGGAAAGAGCGTCGTAGATGGTGAACTGTACTTGGACCAAACCATTCACGGGCGCGTTGGTCGCCGAGTTGAGACGTCCTTGGAGGCGGAACGTGCGACTCGGATCCTGAGCTGAAACCGCCAGGGTGAGGAGCACGGCGGCCAAGATGAGACGCGTCACGGAACGAGACTTGGGGAACTTCGGCTTCATTGTCTTTTTATCCCGGAGGGACCGGGCTCCTGCGGTTTCCCGCAATCAAGCGGATTTCGGATGCGACCGAAAACCGCCGTTGTTCGAAAGTTTGATGAAAGTCAGAGTTGGATCGGGAACGGTCCGAAGATGTTCCGCACCCATGCGGACGCGGCCTGATCGACGGTCAACGCCGCCGTATGGAGCGTGATTCCGTTCAGAATCGGGATCTGCGGGAACCAGAAGTGGCCCACCTGCCGACCGACGGCATCGAGCCCTCCTACGTTTTGCGGAGAGAAGACGGACCCTTGGGCGAGCGACGCCTCGAAGACACCGTCCCACGCCAGCGGGAACGAGCGACCGTCGCCGAGGGCGACACCCGGAGTCGTCGACGCGGAGACCGCGATGATGTACGGCAAGCCCGCATCGCTCGGCGCATCCAAAGTCCACGGACGCACACCGCCCGGAACGGATTCGGCGAGTAGAAGAATGGGCTCGACCACGGTCAAGGTCTGATCGACGGACACGTTGATCAAATTCTGAATCTGTCCCGAAGGCCAACGGATCTGCACCACGTTGACCAGCGAGTTCCCGGCGAGGCCGACATGCACGACGGGCTCGTTGGCGACCATCATGCCGTTCCCCGACTTCATGAAGCGGGTCCTGATGACGCCGTCCGCGTACGTGAGGAAGCGCACCTCGGCACCGAGTCCGCTACGGTTCGATTCGCGCCCCTCGAGCTTGATCTTCAGCCAGTGGTTCGCGTTGCCGCCGGTGTTGCGCATCAACATCGAGGGGCAACCACCCTTCGGCTCGACGATGTCCATGAACCCGTCGTTGTCGAAATCGCCGATACCGGCCGCCACATCGGGATCCGACATGGTGAATCCGGACGCGGCCGGGCTGAGCCGCTGCCACGGCAACGCCCCGGTATTGCGGAGCACGGCGTTCGGCGACGCCATGTGTTTCACGAAGAGGTCTTCACGACCGTCGTTGTCGTAATCGAGGAAGATATTCGCCCAACCGATGTCGTTGAGTCGTGTGCCCCACGCCTGCTCCACATGGATGAACTGTGAAAGCAGAGGATTCCAGTGCAACATCACGTGGCCGTCCGTATTCGGATTGCCCATCGAGTTGCCCATGGAGATCGACGTGTTCGACATGTAGACCGCCAAGCGGCCGTCGTTGTTCACGTCCGAGAAATCGACACCCATCGCCTGCATGGCGATCTGCGCACCGACCGTCAACGAAACGTCGGTGAAGGTTCCGTCGTGATTGTTGCGGTAGACCGCGTTCTTACGGAAGGTCGTGTTGTAGGCCTGATCGGAGGTCACCCAGAGGTCCTGCCATCCGTCGCGGTCGTAGTCCATGAACATGCAAGCGAACGTCATGGATCCGTGATCGACGCCCGCAGCCATGGTCGTCTCGGTGAAGACCGTGCCGTCGTTTCGGTAGAGACGATTGCATCCCGGAGCGTCCGGCATCTTGCGGGTGCCGACGTAGAGGTCGACGTCGCCGTCGTTGTCGTAGTCCCCCCACGTGGCGACGGTCGACTGGTCGATCCAGTCGAGACCCACGGTCGGCGCGACATCGTCGAACACCATCATGCCGTTGTTGCGATAGAGGCGATTCGGTCCGTTGCGCACGCACGTGAAGAGATCGATGTCGCCGTCGTTGTCGTAGTCCGCGACGGCCATGCCCTTCATGTCGGCGCACAGCCCGAGGTTCGACGTCGGAGCGACGTCGATGAACGTCATGCCTCCGAGATTCAAGTACGCCTTGAAGGGCTGACCGGACGCGCCCGGAAAAATTACGTCCGTCAATCCGTCGCCGTTGAAGTCGGCGATCGCGGCACCACGACCGAGGACGACGGACGTCGAACCGGGAACGTTGATTCCGCTCGACGCCGTCGCGTCGATGAATTGCTGGCCGACGGTGGATGCGGTGATGGAAGCCGCAAGGACGGCGAGCCTCACGGCGCGCGCTGTGTTCGGTAACTTCATGACGTTGTGGAGGGAGCGCCGCGTGACGCCCGATGGAATCATCGGCAGGAACGACGCGTCGGAAGAGTAGTCCGCGAAAGTCCTTCGAGCCAACCTAAGTCGTCGCGAACACGAGGCTTAACGCATTCGCCCGTGAGACTTGTGTTCAACGTCCGAAAGAGTTGCGTCGAAAGATCTTTCCCGCGATGCGACGCGACAGTGCGCGCGGAGCGACGCCCGAGGCGGCGACGAGAACTTTGTTCCCCATGCCCGAAACGTGGACGCAGGCGGCCGCATCCGACGCACGCCACGCCTGTTCCGCCACCTCTTCGGCGGTCATGATCGGAAGTTTCATCGTCTTGAGATCGAGCCCCGCGACGGCGTGAAAACCGCTTTCCGTGTAGCCCGGACAAACCGCGGTCACACGAATCTTTCCCTCGAGTTCGATATGAAGCGCTTCGGTGAACGCGAGCACGAACGCCTTCGTCGCCGCGTAGGTCCCGAATCCGGGGCACGCTTGAAATGCGGCCGTCGACGCGATGTTGAGGATCGCGGCACCCGGGACGCCGATCATCGCGGGAGCCAATCGGCGCGACAGCACGACGACGGCTTCGATGTTGAGTCGGAGCATTTCGACGAGACGACGCTCGTCGGACTCCGTCACGTCGCCGTAGAGCCCGAATCCGGCGTTGTTGATCAGCATCGAGGGGCGCCGTCCGTCGGCGAGCGCCGTCGCGACGAGCGCGTCGATCCCCTCGGCGACGCCGAGATCGGCGGCGAGGGTGCGGACCGGGACCCCGGACGAGGAACGGATCTCGGCGGCGAGTGCGTCGAGCATCGCGCCGCGGCGCGCGACGAGGAGCAACGACCTTCCCCGACGGGCCGCGACGCGCGCGAACGCCGCCCCGATGCCTTCCGAGGCACCCGTTACAATGCACTCTCCGTCGACGTTCCGGTTGTCCTGTCCCACGCCGTCAACGATAGCGGATCGCGCATGCCGTCAGACCCGAAACCCACCTCTTGGATCGCTCCCGAATCCGCGGGGGCGTTCGGTGGATTCATCGGCCCGAAGAATCTGATCGCGTTGGTGACGTCGACGGCGCCGTGGCTTTTCGACGGATCGAGCACCGCTTTCAAGGCGCCCCCGCCCACCACGGGGCAACGCTTGTCGGACCATGCGGATCATCCGCTCGGTTGGTGGAGCATCCTTCGACACGCGGACCTTCTTCCGACGAAGGAAGTACCGACGGCCGAAGACTGGACCGACTACTTCGCGCTTTGCGTCGCATGCCACTTCGCGACCGTGGCGACCTACGTCCCCACCGACGTCGACACGAAGATCCGCAATCACCTTTGGTTCCTTCGGCGCCCTCCCGCCGAAAGAGACCGCGTCGCCGCCCTCATCGCGTCCATCGCGCGCTGGGACGTCGGAAGGGTCAGCGCACGCATCGTCGATGTCCCGGGCGAAGGGCCCGTGTCCGGACACGACGGCGAACGTCTGTCGATCCTGTGCGGGGGTCTCGTCGGACTTCGCGCCCTCGGTGATCACGAAGGGGCCGACGCCCTCGAGCGCGCGGTCGACGACGAACTTGCCCGCGAGGCCCGTGCCTTCGACAAGGTGGCGGCGATGCCGGGCCGCGAGAGGCCGCTCCTGATGCTCGCCGCGAGCCTCACCCACAACGCGGGCGACGTCGACCAAGGTCTGTCCGCGGGTGGAGGCGACCGCGCGTCCCCGAAGGTGAAAGATGCTTTCGCACGCCTCGCCCACGAGCGACCGGAGCGCTACGGCGGGGCTTTCGCCCGAGCCGCGCGCCTCTACCGCGAACTACTCGCCGCCGAAGGCCACCGTCACTATCCCCTTCGCGAGATTCGAATCTTGCGATCCGACCCGGGACTCCTCCTGCCCGTCGGCCCGTTCCTCGATGCATGGGGGGCGCGACTCGCGACGTGGCCCAAGTTCTCCCCCGATCAGCGCGCCGAAGTATTGACCGGAATCGTCGACGGCTGTCGAAAGGTCAAAGGGCAACTCGGTTACTACCGCGCCATCGCCGGCTTCGCCGAATCCCATCCGGGTGGGCTCGAAGCGGACGCACTGCAGCGTGCACTCACCGCGGGGACGCGCAAGGAACTTCGCGACCCCGAACTCCGCAAGTTGATCGCCGTCCGACGCGAATCCTTCGAAGGAAGCCTCGCGAAGCGGGCGCGGGCGATCTTGGCCCGCGAAGGCGACGCTCCTTAACGATCGGAGGACGCGGCCACGGGCACTTTGATGCCGTGGACCTCGAGAAGCGCGGGGTGCGGCAACGCGTTGCGGCCGACCAACCCGTTCTTCTCCGCGAGGAGGGCCGCGGCGCGAGCCCCTTCGACATCGCCCGCACGGAAGCGCACGAGAGCGAGATGGGCCGGGACGAGCGCGTTGTTCGGCACCCGAGCCGCCGCTTCGGCGAGGACGTCGGCGACGGCCTTGAAGGACTCGGGGGCGGAAAACCGCGACGCGTCGAGGAACTGCGTCGTTCCTTTGAGCACATCCGTCCGGGCCGCGAAGGCCGCCAACGCCTCGCCCGCGCGCTTCGGATCACCGGCACGCGCGAAAGCGACGGCCAAGTCGAGCCACGCCGGGACGTAGACCGGGAACGCGTTGGCCGCCTTGTCGAGAAACGTCGCCGCTTCGGCGGGCTTGTCGAGAATCAGCAACAGTTCGCCGGTTCGGAACAACGCGGGCCAGCACTCGGGGTTGTGGGTAAGCGCCACGCCGTACCCGGCGACCGCCTTTTCGATCGCGCGACGCTGCCCGTCGTCGAGGACGACGGACAGGGCCGCCGCTTCGAGCTTCTCGGTCACGGGCAATTCGTAGCGACGCGCAAGACGCACGGCGATTCCGCAATGATCGGGATGATCCGCGGCTTCTTTCTCCAATCCTGCGAGATCCACGCCGGCGAACGCCCCGGGGAATTCGGGTTCCGGGGCCTTGTCGCGGAGAACGGCGCCGAACGGATGCCGACCTCCCGATCCGGTGTCGCAAAGTCCGTCGCGTTCGGCGCGATGGAATTCGCGCCAGGCATCTTGATAACGGCCGACCTCGCTGAGGAACCCCGCGTAGGCGAGACGGATGAGGGTGGCCTTCGGCCGTTCTTCGACCAACTTGGACAGGCCGGCGTCGAGCAATTCGCGCAGCTTCGTGTTGGTCACCAACGCGGAAATCAGTCCCTGCGACTGCGCGAACGCCGGCATCCCCTGCCGACGGAAATTGTCGATCAGGACGTCGATCGCTTCGGACTCCTTCCGAGTCCTGACGAGCGCCTTCACCACGATCGTGGCCATCTCGGCGTCGGTGGGGTCCGCGAGAAGCGCTTGGCGCCCCATCGCGATCGCCGAATCGAAATCACGGGCGTAGTACGCGTCACGCGCCATCGCACGGAGAGGGATCACGGCAGCGGGATTGGTCGCGATGCAGGCCTTCCATTCGGACTGGATCTCGGCGGCGACCGCGGCGGTCTTGTCGGGGTGGGTCTCGCCCCGCGAATCGCGAAGCAACGCCTGCGTGTAACGGAGGCGAAGCCCGACGTTGTCCGGTTGGGCACGGCTCGCCGTCCGCAGCGTCGGCGCATCCGTTTTCGACGTGCTTCCCGGAATGTCTTGGGCCACCGCGGGGACGCCGAGGATGCAGAGCAGAAGCACGAAGAAACGGGACGGGAACGTCATGCGGATTTCGAGGGCAGCCGGTTGCGCCGGGCCGCCATCATAAAAAAAACCGGCCTCCGCCCAAACCCGGGGCGGAAGCCGGCTGCCGTCGCGAATCGCCGATCCGTCAGCGGACGGGTGCGATCGGAACGACGTCGAGATCGGGAGTCGGTTCGATCTCGGAAGGTCCCATGGAATCGGGTAACGCGTCCGGGTGACGCGCGAGATACGCGGCGTTGGCGAACAACCGCGGATACTCGGCGGTCAGCAACGGTTTGCCGTCGCGATAGATGTCGAGCGCCATCGTGCCGGAGCCGATCATGCGGAGATGCGGCACCAAGCCCCGGCTCTCGCAGAACGCGACGAGATTGCGGGGAACGGCGGACACGGGATTCGACGGAGGCACGACGTTCACTTGCACCGTCGACACGCGCATCCCCGGAAAGGCCGATCCCGGACCGAATTTCAGAATGAGGGCCCCCGATCCGTCGACGCTGCGCAAGAGGACGAGCG
>JAFMJN010000014.1 GCA_017853435.1 Planctomycetota bacterium
TCTACACTTGTCGTTGCTCGCGCCGCGATGTCGTCGACGCCCAAAGCGCCCCGCACGACACGCCGCTCGACCTCGTCTATCCCGGCACATGCGCCGCACTCGATCTCGATCCCGTCGCGGAGAGCGCACGTCTCGGAAAGCCCTTGGCGCTTCGGTTCCGCGTCCCGGACGTCGTCGTCGACGTGGACGACCTCGTCCAAGGTCCGCGGCAGTTCCGGCTGTCGAACGAGAGCGGCGACTTCGTGGTCGCCCGCGTCACGCCCGAAGGCCGCTTCGAGCCCGGCTATCAACTCGCCGTGGTCCTCGACGACGCGGAGGACGGCGTGACGCACGTCCTCCGCGGAGCCGACCTCCTCCTCTCCGCCGCACGCCAACGCGTCGTGCAGGCGGCCCTCGACCTTCCCCCCGTCGTCTACGGTCACTTCCCGCTCGTCGTCGGCGACGACGGGCGCCGCTTGGCGAAGCGCCACGGCGACACCCGAATCGCCACCTTGCGCGAACGGGGAATGACCGCCGATCGCCTTTGGAACTGGACCGCCGCGTCGATCCGCCTCCCCGCGGACACGATCGACGGTCACCGCTCACGCCGCTTGGACTTCGACCGTTTCCCTCGCGTTCCGGTCGTCGCCACGACGCTCGACATCGAGCGCGAGCTCCTGAGTCCGTAGAGACTCGGCACGGGCGATCAGCACGTCGCGACGACGACGCGCCTCGACCACGTCCCGCGTCTTGAGCGATGTCCGGCAGCGGCGCTTGCGATTGCCGGTGTGGAACGTGCAGTGGAACCACCACGTTCCGTTGTTGTTCCAGATGTGGTGATCGGGATTGCGGGCATCCACCCGAATCGAAAGTTTCCGGTGCGACATGCGTAGCCCTCCTCGGGGCGACGCACCAGGAACCGCGGGACGACCCGCGGCCGGAGAGTTGGTTCGCCGATCCGACGACGCGGATCGCGCGCATCGGAAGCGACGACACGTCGCTTCCAAGCCACCTTGGCTCTCCGGAGCCAGGTTGGCAGGCCCCGACGACGGGACCTTCCTGATGCACCCGAATCTTAGCGCACCGGACGGGCGGAGCAACCCGAATTCCGCCCCTTCCGTGTCATAGTCGAAAGGGCGAAAAACACGCCGAAAAACGCCGTCAGGAGGTCGCCGAAACGATGTGGAGGATCTTCTCCTCGTCGGACTCGAGTCGAACGGCCGCCACCCGCAAAAGCGCCCATGATTCGACGACCGCGATCAGCACCGCCGCGGGCACCGTGAACGCCATCCACCAAAGAGGCACGTCGAAGTCGACGAATCGGAACCGTGCGAGCATCCACGGGAAGATCGCGAGCAGCACGCAGGGCAACGCGCACAAGGCGGCCGGAACGGCGAAGAGCATGTAGACGACCGCGCGGCCGCATCCGTCGCGTGCCGAGACCTCGCGACGTTTCGCGGAACCGAGCGCGGGCGACGGAAGGAACACGGAGACGACCGCACCGAGGGCGGTACCGACCGTTTCCATCAGCACGACCGCGACGACGATCGGCAGGTAGTCGACGAGCGGCACGTCGTTGCGCCCGATCACGCTCATCACCATCGGGATACCGATGACGAACAACGAAGACGGCACGAGGACCGAGAGGATGCCCCACGCACGGCCCACCACGAAACGAAAGCGCGACATCCCCGTCGCGAATCCGAGTCCGATGCCCGGACCGTCGATCGACAGTTGCGTCGTCATGAACGTTCCGTGGGCGAAGAGCAACACCATCGGGAGCCACACCGGGGGCACCGCGTCGTGGCGCACTTCGCCGGAGGACCCGAAGATGCCCATCAGTCCGAAAATGAGCGTGTTCTGAATGAGGATCGCCCGCAATCGCGGTTCGCGCCACCACAATCGACGCGTCGCCTGCGCCACGACGGCGATCTCGGCGGGAAACGGCGAGGAGCCGACGCCGTCCGTCCGCACCCGTTCACCCGCTTGGCGATCGTCGACGGAGCGCAGGAGTCGCGCAAATGCGCGCTCCGACAGCCACAAACCCGCGACCATCAGACAGGCGACCCACGCGATCGACGGCCACATCGCCCCGCCGTCGAGTCCCGCCGCGGCGTAGAGGTTCGCGAACGGCGTCGATGGCAACGGTGTCGACGTCGCGAAGGCCGCGATCTCGCCGCCCCCGTTGCGGAATTCGTCGTCGGCCTTGCGGCGCAGCAGCACCGGAATCAACGCGAAGAGCGCCGACACCACGATCATCACGTCGCGAAGACGACGGCGACCGAGAAACGTCTGCAACGTCGATGCGAGTGCCGTGGCGAATCCGCGCGCGGCGATGGTGGACAGCACCGCGACGCCGAGGCGCACCGCGACGTCCGCCGGAGTTCCCGGCAGCGCGAGGGCCACACCCGCCGGAAAACCGATGAGGATGAGTTGGCCCCAGTTGAGCAAGCCGGAGAGTTGGGTGGCGGCGAAGATCTCGCGGGGGCGCAGCGGCAGGTGAAGGAGCCGCGAAAGATCGAGGAACTGATCGTTCGCCGCGATCATGATCGCCCCGAAAACTTGGAAGGTCCACGTCAGAAAGAACGCGGCGTGCATCGTCGCGACGACGTCTTCGAACCCGTTCCCGTGCAGGAAGGCGCTCGCGACCTTCTTGTAGCCGAACACTCCGAGTCCGACGGCGAACCCCAACGAGAACAACGCGCCGACCACGACGGCCAATACGCCGAGCGCCTTGCGACCGCTGCGGAGCGACAGTTTCCACCGAAGGCGCACGAGCGCCCAGGTGCGTCCGGCGGGAGTCACCCGAGGAATCCCAACCCGCCGCCGGAAGAGGCGGGACGATCCCCGCCCACGAGTTTCACGAACGCCTCTTCGAGCGACGCGCCTTCGGCGACCCCGGCGGCGGCCCGTACGTCGGCGAGGGTTCCGTGCGCCTGCAAACGGCCCTTCGAAATCACCGCGATGCGGCTGCAGAGTCGTTCCGCCTGTTCGAGCACGTGCGAGGAGAAGAAGACCGACACGCCCTTCGCGACCGCGGTCGCGAGCGCGTCCTTGATCGCCCGGGTGGTCACGGCGTCGATTCCGTTGAAGGGTTCGTCGAGGAAGAGAATGCGGGGTCCGTGGATCAGCGCGGCGGCGAGCGACACCTTCTTCCGCATCCCCATCGAGAAATCGATGATGAAGCGATCCTGATCCGCCTCGGAAAGTTCGAGAAGATCGAAGATCTCCTTCGCCCGACGGTCCGTTTCCTCGACCGAGAGCCCGTGCAGAGGCCCGACGAAGCGCAGCGTTTCGCGAGGCGTGAGTCGCTCGTAGAGGAGCGGTTCTTCGGGCATGAATCCGATCCGCCGCTTCACTTCGAGGGGATGCGCGACGGGGTCGAGTCCCAACACTTCGAGACGGCCCGACGTCGGAGCCAACATGCCGGTCATCATCCGGATCGTCGTCGACTTGCCCGATCCGTTCGGGCCGAGGAAGGCGAACCACTCCCCGGCGCGGACGTCGAGCGTCAGCCCGTCGACGACGGTCTTGTCGTCGAAGCGCTTGACCAAGCCCTCGACGCGGACGACGACGGGCGCGGGCGACGGAGTCTCCATACCCCATGTTCCGCCCCGCTTCGGACGCCGTCAACCGAAGGAACGGGACGACGCGGCGCGCCGATGGTTACCATGCTCGTATGACGTCCCCGAACGGCACGCTCTACGTCGGCAACGGTCCATGGTGCACCTTGGGAGACGGTCCGCCCGGCTCCCGACGCGGTGCGGACATGAACGACCCGGGCACGCGCGAAGGCTGGGCGGTGCTGTCGCGGAACGGCGTCATCGCCGCCGCCGGAGCCCCCGATGTGCTGCGAACGGCCCATCCCGACGCGCACGTCGTCGATCTCGGCGACCGACTGGTGACACCCGGGCTCGTCGATCCGCACACGCACCCCGTCTTCCACGGAACGCGGGAAGACGAATTCGAGATGCGGAACCTCGGGCGGACCTACGTCGACATCGCACTCTCGGGGGGCGGTATCCGCAAATCGGTTCGTCTCTTGCGCGCGGCCGACGACGCCGTCCTCGCCCGCAACGTCGCGGAGAACGCCGACGCCTTCCTGCGTCTCGGAACGACGACCATCGAAGCGAAGAGCGGTTACGGGCTCTCGCTCGAAGACGAGTTGCGGTCGTTGCGGGCGATCCGCGACGTCGCGGCGTGGCACCCGCTCACCTTCGTTCCGACGTTCCTCGGTGCGCACGAGTTTCCTGACGAATGGCGCGATCGGCGCGACGCGTGGGTCGATCATCTGATCGACGACATGCTCCCGCGCGTCGCCGCGGAAAAACTCGCCGTCGCGTGCGACGTCTTCTGCGAAGCGCACGTCTTCACGATCGCACAGTCCCGCCGATTGTTGCTCGCGGCGAAGAAGCTCGGCCTGGCGACGAAAGTCCACGCGGACGAAATCACGCCCTGCGGCGGTGCCGAACTCGCGGCCGAAGTGGGAGCCGCGTCGGCGGACCATCTCGTCCACGTTTCGGACGCGGGCATGGATGCGATGGCCGCGGCGGGAACCGTTCCGATCCTTCTTCCGGCGACCTCGTGGTACCTCCGACTTGCGAAGGACGCGCCGGGCGACGTCATGAAGCGCAAGGGGCTCCCGATCGCCCTCGCAACGGACTTCAACCCGGGGTCGTCGCCGACGCGGTCGCTTCCCCTCGTCATGTCGATGGCCTGCGTTCGCTACGGATTCACGGCGGCGGAAGCGCTGACCGCCGTCACCGTCAACGCGGCGTGCGCGATCGGACTCGGGGATCGCGTCGGTCGACTCGTGCCGGGATACGCCTGCGATCTCGTCGCATGGGACCTCCCCAACCTGCGCTCTCTGCCCTACCGATTCGGAGAGAACCACGTCGCCACCGTGGTCAAGTCGGGGCGCGTCGTGGTCGAGAGAGGCCGCTAGGGAGCCGGAAGCCGCTTCGCTAGCATCGGGCGCCGCGATCGGCGGTGATGGAGCGTCCGATGAAACTGGTCGAATGCGTGCCGAATTTCTCCGAAGGTCGTCGTCCCGAAGTCGTCGCGGCGATCGTCGATGCGGGCGCTCGTGTCCCCGGAGTCACCGTTCTCGGAGCCGAGAGCGACCGTGATCACAACCGCACCGTGGTGACCCTCGCCGGAGCCCCGGACGCCGTCTCCGAAGCCGCCTTCCGCATGACGGCGGAAGCGCGTCGCCTCATCGACCTCAACACCCACGAAGGGGCCCATCCCCGCATGGGTGCGACGGACGTGATTCCCTTCATCCCCCTCCGCGACGTCACGATGGAAGACTGCATCGCACTCGCGAAGCGTCTCGCCGAACGGATCGGCCGCGAGCTCGACATCCCCTGCTTCCTGTACGCGGATGCGGCCGCGGTCGAAGAGCGCCGCTCGCTTCCGAAGATCCGCGAAGGCGGCTTCGAAGGTCTTCGCACGCGCATCGGCACCGATCCGACGCGCATTCCCGACACCGGGCCTCACGCGATCCACCCGACCGCGGGCTGCACCGCGGTCGGTGCCCGCTTCTTCCTCGTCGCCTACAACGTGAATCTCGGCACGACCGACCCCGCGTTGGCGAAATCGATCGCTGCCGACCTGCGCGAGTCGGGCCGCAAGGTGAAGACGACCGCCGCCGACGGCAGCGTCGTCGACACCGTCGTGCCGGGCAAGTTCAAGAAACTGCAGGCCGCGGGATTCGAACTCAAAGAGCGCGGGTTGACGCAGGTCTCGATGAATCTGCTCGACTACCGGATCACGTCGGTGGCGGACGTGTACGCGGAGATCGAGAAGCGCGCCGCCGACGCGGGCGTCGCGATCGTCGAAAGCGAACTGGTCGGACTTCTCCCCCGCGAAGCGCTCCTGCGCACCGCGACCGAGCGCGTGAAACTCTGCGGCTTCAAGGACGAGCAGGTGATCGAGCATCATCTCGACCGCGCCCGCGACGACGCCTTCACGTGCTTCGACCCGTTCCTCGAAGCCCTCGCGTCGGGGGCGCCGACGCCGGGAGGCGGGTCGGCCGCCGCACTCGTCGGTGCGCTCGGGGCCGCCCTCGGCGCGATGGTGACGAATCTCACCATCGGCAAGAAGAAGTTCGTCGCCGTCGAAGCCGACATGCTCGCCGCGCGAACGACGTTGATGGACGCGGTCGCCGCGTTGCGCGCGGGCGTGAAGGAAGACGCGCTTCTTTTCGACCGCGTGATGGCCGCCTACAAATTGCCGAAGACGACTCCCGCGGAAGAGGCGACGCGCAAAGCCGCCGTCGAAGAAGCGACGTTGATCGCGGCCCACGGCCCCTTCGGTCTCATGAAGACCGCGGCTGCGACGCTTCCAACCCTTCTTGAGACCGCGGAAAAAGGAAACGCCGCGGCCGCGTCCGATGCCGCCGTCGGCGCGCTGCTCGTACGCGCCTGCGTCGAAGGTGCCGCGTACAACGTCATGATCAACGTCGGTCAGATGAAGGGGCATCCGGAAGCCGACGGTCTCGCCGCAGCGACCGCGACCCTGCGCGCCGACGTCGCGACGCGCGCGCAGGCGGTCCTCGACGCCGTCGATCGTCGCATCTGAAAAAAAACGGCCGGGCTTTCGCCCGGCCGCCGCCGCGAGGTCACGGAGGGAGAGACCTCAGAGGTGCACGCGGAAACCGCTGCTCGTGCAGAGGCCTTCCTCGGCGCCCGGCGAGAACACACCCCACTGGCCGCAGAACGTCAGGCCGGTGAGCCACGGAAGAGGTTCGATGTAGATCAGGGCGCCGACGGTGCCCGTGGACGGCACCGGGAGCATGTCTCCCGACATGACGATCGACGCCGCATCGAGATAGAAGCGTTTCAGATGCGTCAACGGAACGTCGGCGGCGTTCCATGCGAGCGTGAGCACGGCGACGTCGCCTTCCGGAAGGTCGGCGAGACCGGTCGCGAACCACGTATCGAGAAGCGGAGCGCCTTCCGAGGTGACGCGCGGCACGAGGCCGTTCGAGCACGGCGTTCCGTCTCCGTACGTTTCGAGCCACGGGAACTGCACGCAGACGAGCGTGTCGATCAGACTCTGCGGATTCGCGTCGACTTCTTCGACGCCGATCGCCGTCCAGTCGTTCACACGGGTCGTGATGCCCTTGATGAACGCGGGGTCCGCGATCTGCACGATGCGTTCCGAAACGTGCCCGATGTCGGCGAAAGCCGTCATCGACGTGTCGACGTTGTGCTGAATCACCGTGCGCGCGTTCACCGCGACCAAGGCGACGGCTTCCACGCCAAACGTCCGCACCGTCGCCGTGAAGGGCGCGCCGAAGCCGCCTTCCGTGATGACGATGCCGTCGTCTCCGGAGCCGGTCACGCCGTCGGCACCCGCGGAAATCCAGGCCACCTTCCCCGGGGCCATGACGACCGGCGGGAGGGTCACATCCGCACCGAGCAGGCCGACGCCCGTCTTGTGCGCCGAAGGGATCTCGCCCGCACCGATGTGGTCGACGCGACGGACTTCATCGTCCGCGGTGTGGAAGAGGCCGTCGCGGCCCGTCGTCGCGTACGCCATCGAATCGGCGTCGAGCGCGACCGGCGACGTCGTGAACGCGGCGTTGCGACCGAAATCCGACGCCCGAGAGCCCGTGTAGGAAATGCGCGCGGCCGACGCGAGTCGCGACGCGATGACGAACGACGCCCCGACGGGGTTGGTCGTGCGCGAGGCCGTAGCACCGAAGACGACCGATTCGCCGACGACGAGCGGCTCGCCCGTGCCGCTGATCGGCTCGAGGCCGCAGCCCGCCTTCGTGAATCCGAGCGCGAAGCCCGTCGCCGTGCGGTTGAGCGAGACGACGACGTCGTCGGCCGTCGCGAACACGCCGTCGGGGCCGGTGGCGCGGCAGACGGCCGCATTCGCACCGGCGGCGACCGTGTTCACGTCGAGGCCCGTCCCAGCCGCGAACGTACGGATGGAGAACGTGTCCCCTCCGAGATTCTCGGCGAGCGCGACGACGTCGTCGGCGGTTCCCGCAAGTCGGTCGTGGCCCGGCAGGGTCCATGCCAAAGTGCGCGCATCGAGACAGGCAATTTTTTGGAATTCGATGTTGGGACGCAGGTCGTTGCGGATGTCGTGCGTGACGACGGTCAACGCGACCCCGGGACGATCGGTCACCACCATGAGGTGGCCGAGCGAATCGGTCGTGCCTGCGATGGGTGCGGAGCTGTAGAGGAACGCGTTCGCGCTCAAGGGCACCAATCGACGCGCGAGGGATCCCGGATCCGCGCCGAGCGACGCGAGCGGAAGGAACGTGTGGCTCAGTTGGCCCGACACGAACCCGCGCACGACGACCAAACCGTCGTCGAGCATGCCACCGGTTTCATCGCCGCCTTCGGAGGCGATCACGATGCGATCGTCGGAGAGGCGCACGACGGGATTTCCCGAACCTTGCGCGTGAATGCCGAGTCCCGCGACCGGCGAATAGCGCCGCACACCTTGCGCGGCCGCGAACGACGCCATGACTCCGAGAGCGAGTGACGCCATCATCAACTTGGAACGTTTCATAGGCCCTCCCCGTGGATGGGATGTAGCCTAGGTATCGACTGATATATTTTGTATCTTTAGATATACAAAACCGCGCGGACGCTCAGGATTCCGCCTCGTCCCGCGTGAGACGCTCCGCCTCGTCGAACACCGAAGCGCCGCGGACACCGAACCACGAAAACGCTTCCCCGGAAGCGCAAACGACGCGCGTGCGAGGAATCCCGCAAAGGTGTGCGACTTCATCGCGATGTTCCTCCGCGAACGGGAACGGTTCGGAAGAAAGCATCACGAGGTCGGGGGCGGCCGCGGCGACGTCCGCCCACGCGATCTCCGGATAGCGCCCCGGGAGCGCGGCGAACACGTTGTCGAATCCGGCTTCGCGCAGCATCGCGTCGATGTACGTATCCCCCGCCGCGACCATCCAAGGCTTTCGCCAGATGAAGTAGGCCACCCGCCGGCGGGCGCGCGCGGACGCTCGAAACGCCGCTCGACGCATCTCGACGTCGCGCACCCACCCGTCGACATGAGCCTCGATGCCGAGCAGAGCGCCGAGATCGCGCATGTAACCGAGCGTGTCGTCGAACGACTTCGGGTACGAGATATGAACGGGAACGCGTTCGGCGAGTGCCTCGACGTCGACGCGTCGATTCTCTTCCTTGTTCGCGAGAACGAGATCGGGGCGGAGGGCGAAGATCGCAGCGAGATCGGGATTTTTCGTGCCCCCGATTTTCGGAACGGTCGCCACGCGCTCCTTCGGATGCAGACACCACTCGGTGCAGCCGGCGACGCGATCCCCGGCACCGAGGACGAACAACGACTCCGTCACGCTCGGGATGAGCGACACGACCCGCCGCGCGGGAGCGTCGACCACGACCTTCCGTCCGAGAGCGTCGGAGCGCTCGATCACTTGACGGCTTCGATCTTCGAGGATCCGTGCGGGACGACCCACTCGCTCAGCGTATCGATCGGCTTGTTTTCCACCAACGCCAAGTAGCGATTCATGATCTGTTCGAGCACGAGTTCTTCGAACTTGGTGTTGGATCCGACGAGTTTCCAAAGGACCACCAACGGCTGTCCGGGGCGCGCGTCCGCGAGTTGATATTCGGGTTCGATCATCGATGCGCGGACTTCGACGCGACGGTGACGCGGGATGACCCCATCGGCGTAGACGTCGACGCGGACGCGGGTCCGATGCGGCATGCCGTCCGCGAACCATTCGATCGTGTCGGTCTCGAACGCGAGTCGACCGTCGACGGGAGCCGTCTCGGGCGACGTGTCGGCCACCGACAACGGGAAGGCGCGCGTCATGTAGCCGCGGGCGGCGGTCGCGAGAACGTCCGCTCGCGCGTCGGCCACGAGACGCGTCGTCGGGACCATCGTCCCGAGAATTTGTCGGACTTCCTCGGGGGACTGACCGACGGCCCCCGACGAGGTCGTGACACATCCGGCCACCAACAGCCCCGCGCACACAACGGAGATCGATCGACGCATGGAACAAGCCTCCCCGAGGCCCAACTATAGCCGCGGGCCGCCCGCGCCTCACGGACGCACGAAGACGTCGAGCCCGGGCGTCGCGGAGATCCCCGACGGAGCGGAAGGATCGGCCCAAACGATCTGGGCATACGCATGCGCCCCCGCGAAGGCTCCGATCGGAACCGGGAACGCCCACGCGCCGTGTACGTCGGCACGCGCGGGCACGAGGACGGGCGCCGCGGCGACCACATCCACCAAAAGCGTCACACCGAAAAGCGGGACGGAGGCCGTCGACGTTCCGGCGACGAGCCAACCGTCGGCACCGGGAGCGGCGCGCGCGGCGACCACCGCGAAGCCCGTATTCCCCGCGCGCACCTCGCCGTTGCCCGCGATGACCGGAACCCCGAGTCCACCCGCGGTTCCGACGCCGTAGGGAGTCGCGAGCATGTCGCCGTCGAGGCGACCGTCGAGATCCGCGTCAAGCGCGGAGCGAATCCCGGTCCCGGGTGCGACTCCCATCGCGGCGCCGTTCATGGTGCCCGCGGCAATCGCGGCCACGAACGCGGAATGCGTCATCGCGGCACGCGTGGATACGTCGGGCGTCCACGTCGCCGTGCCCGGATTCCACAACCAGTCGACGCGCTCGGTTCCGATGCGCGTCGCGGCGACGAGGTCGAGATCGAGAGCGGCCGCTCGCGTCCGCAGCGTCGACAGTTCGGCGGTCACCGTCGACGCGGCGATCGTCGCCGCATCGAGCGCGACGCGATAACCGACGCCGGGAGCGGTCCCCGTGTCGAACGCCATGAGGAATGCGACGACGTCGTCTTTGAGCGACGCCGGGTAACTCGCGAAGAAGGACAAGTTGAGGAACGCGGTCAAGCCGGGCGTCGAACCGTCGAACGAGAAGCCGGTTCCGTTGCGTTGCGGTCCTTGCAGGGCATTGAAACCCGTGCGTCGGTAGAGGTTGCGCAGCTGAGGCGGGTTGTACGCTTGAATGTTTCCGAGCGTCGGGCCGGGCACGATCATGGCCGCCCCGCCGTCGGGATTCACGTGACACGTGACGCACGTCCGCACGACGCCGCCCGTCGTAAACGTCTGGTTCAGGAACGTCGACCGCCCCACGGACGCGCTGGCACCGATCGGCGTCGTCGCGAACCCGCGCGCCAACGTCTGATTGGGATTCGGTGGGAACGCGATCGACGTGGCGAACGCCGTGAAGTCCGCAAGTTGCGCGGCGTTGAGCGGAGCACCTCCGAGCAACGCCGAGAACGACGCGTTGAACGTATCGAACGTCGTGCGATCGCCGCGCCAGTGGAGCGGATCGCCCGCGGCGAGTCCCAAACCGAGGCCGCGCATCGTTTGCGTCGTCATCGGTCCCTTCATGGGGTGCTGCGGCGCCGCGAACGTCGCGAGGTTCGCGGGGACCGGCATCATCGATCCGGCGGGATCTCCGAGATCCCAAGCGAGACCGTCGATTTCCGCGTCGACATGACACGAGGCGCACGACATCGACCCGTTGCCCGAAAGTCGCGCATCGTAGAAGTACCGCCGACCGACGCGCACCGACGGTGCAAGCGGGTCGACGCCGCCGAGCGAGAACTCGCCGACGAAGATTCGCGTCGCCGTGTCGTACACGGAGACCGATCGCGACAGGGTGTTCGCGACGTAGAGCCGCTGCGCCATCGGGTGGAGCGCGAGCCCGCGTGGACCGCGCTTGGTCGCGGGATTCCAATTCTGTGCGATGGTCGGGAACGACTCGAGCCGCGCGACGACGTTGCCGGCGAGATCGAGGATCCCGATGCGATCGCTTCCGAACGCCGCGACGTACGCGAGCCCCGCGGCGGCGTCGATCGCGACGTCGAACGGTTCCGCCAACGCCGTCGCGAGCGACGGCGCATGCGGCAACGGTGCGTAGACCATCCCGGGATTCAGATCGACCGGGACGACGTTCGTGGCCGCCCCGAGCGTCACGCGGGTGATCCGCGAGTCGATCGCATGACCGCGGATCGCGGGTTCGAATCGTGTCCGATTCTTGGCCTCGGTGTTCACGACGAAGATTTCGCCGGTCACGGGATGCACGGCCATGTTCGTGTTGATGGTCCCGACCGACTTCGCGGTACGGGCGATCGTCATCGTCGCGGCATTGATTTCGAACAGGTCGTCGTCCGGAAGCGTCCAACCGATCTGCGGGAATGCGGGGTCCCCCGCGACGCCGATGATTCCCTGCTGGGGAGCCGCGGGAAGGGCCCCATTCGTGGGTGCGGGCGGCGCGGGTGCCTGAGCCGCCGGAATCACGGTCGTCCGATTGCCCGACCGAAGTGAAAGGGCGTAGACCTTCGTCCCCGCCGGATCCGTCGCGAGCGCACGCGGGTCCTTCGCGGGAATCGCGATCGTGCCGAGTTCGACGCGCGTGGTCGCGTCGAAAACCGCGATCGCATCGGAAGCGGATGCCGCGACGAACGCGCGTCCACCCGCAAAGACGACATCCGTGGGCTCGTCCTTCACCCGGAGGACGGCGACTTCCCGTCCCGCCGACACCGAAACGACGCTGACGCAATCCGACAACCAACATGCGACCCACACTTCGTCGTCGGTTCGCGGCGTCACCGAGACGGGGCATGCGCCGACGGCAATGCGATCGACGAGGATCGGACGATCACGATCGGCGAGCGACCACACCTCGAGATGATGCGTGTCGGTATCGACGACGAAGAGACGCTCGCCGGACGGGCTCAACCGAATCGGATGTACGGCGGGCGCTTCGAAATTGACGCCGTAACCCGCCTGCTGCGCGAGGGTGACGCCTACGAAGAGAATCGCCGCGAAGAGGAACCGTACCGACATGAACGACGCCGCTCAGGGCGCGATGCGGACGGACACCGACCGGATGCACCCGGGAAACAGTGTAATGGACTCCGCGTTCCAACCGAAACCCGCGGGCAGGACGCCGATGTGCAACGTGGCCTCACCCGCCGGCCATTCAGGGGCCGAATGGGAGCGTTCCTCCGCAACGACGGCTCCGACCACGTCGATCGTCGTCGGGTGTCGTCCTCCGAACGAAAAACGCACTTCCGATTCGCCCACGGACGGAAGCGTCAGATGCACGTCGGCGTAACACCATGCCGGCGCGGTGATCCCTCCACCTCGCGGGACGAGCGCCACGAGAGCGCCCGCCGTTTCGGATCTGAACGAATCGGTCCGCACGCGCATCGCGAAAGTCTGACGCTCGCACAACGACAACGACATTCCGTCGGCGAGCGCCGCGGGAGGTTCGAACAGGAGGCTCTCGGTCAGCCGATGCCGTTCCACCGCCGAAGGTCCGACACACACTTGGACGTCGAGGAATCCGCGGGAACGTTCGACCCCGAGGACTCCGAGCCCCGCTTCGGACAGTGCGGCGACGAGTCGCGGCTCGGTCCACCCTTCCATCGGAAACCCGCCGCGGTTCGCGGAGGCGAGGGCGGCGGCCCCTTCCGGCTGATCCTCGTCCTGGAATTGCAACCACGCGCGCCCACCCGGGGCGAGAACGCGTCGGATTTCATGGAAATAGCGCAAGGCCGCACGTCGATCCACGTGGATCAGGCAAAGCAGCGATACGACGAAATCGACGGCACCCGTACCGACGCACGCGAGGCTGCTTCCGTCGGTTTCGACGATGCGCACGTTGGAGAAAGACGCGGTGCGCGCGCGGGCGATTGCGACCATTTCGGCCGAGATGTCGACTCCCGTCACTTCCGCGCATCGGTTCGCCAGCGCCTTGGTGAGACGGCCGACGCCGCAACCGAGATCGAGGACGCGGGAATCCGCGTGGAGAAACCAACCGAGTCGACGCAGGTCCTCGGACGCGGTGGCGTCGAAGTACGCTTCGCGCGTCGACGGATTGCGCGACTCGGGAGACGAGAGCACGGCGAAGTAGGCGTCTTCCCGCGCGGCCGCATTCCAGAACTCGCGATCCGATCGCAAACGGGCGGCGAGACTTCCCGACGGCACGACATCCGGAATGCGATCGGGACCGGCGGGGGCCATTCAGCGCGCCTCCGACCGCGGGACCGTCGTGACGGCGTAGTCCGACACGACCGGGCGGCCCCCTTCGCTGCGAACGTCCATTTCGACTTTGACTTCCGTCAAATCTTCCGGGTGGCGCGCGCTCTTCCCCATCCGCAGTATCGCGAGAAGGGGGCGACTGCGCGAACCACCGCCGGGAACGATGCGATCGTCGACGATCGGCCCGTGCAGTTCGATCAGGCGCGACCACGCGTCGTAGAACTCGTCGAACGGTCGCCTCGCGCGCGCCTCTTTCGACAGGGCGTGCCACGCGGCGGAGTACCCCGTGCGCGAGGTGCCAGAACCGTCTTCGTACGGAGCGTCCGCCGCCGTCAACGCTTTGACGAAAAGCTCCGCGGCCGCACCGCCGAAATCCCCCGGCACGCGCCTGAAGCGCAGCCATGCGTCGACGCCCGCCGCCGCCAAGCCGCCGATGGCGACGATGACGAGCGCGACGACGAGTTTGACGGGGGGCCCTTGGCGGGGCACGGGGGTGCGACGGGTATCCACGATGGTGCCCGCGAGTCTAGCGGGAGGCCCCGTATCGACCCAACGTTTCGGGGCGCGGGTGTTAACTTCACGGGCGCCGTCCATGCACCTCCCGACGCTTCCCCGCCTCCTCGTCTCCGTCGTACTCGCCGCGGCCTCCGTCGCGGCTCAGGCCGTCGAAGGCGCGCGCCTGCGCGTGGCGATTCCCGAGCCGCATCTCCGAAGGATCGACGTCGAGGTCGTGATCCACCACGCCCCGCGGGGTGAGACGATCTTTCGGTTCCCCGACGTTCTCCCCGGTCGGACCGTCCGCGACGAACCCGGGGCTTGGATCGACGACGTCTCGGTCGACGACGGCGACGCGCCGCTCCCGTGGCGACGGACCGCTTTGGGCACGATCGCGGTGACGACCGGAGCGAAAGACCCGGTGCGCCTCCGCTTCCGCCGACGCTTGGATCGCGACGCACGGAGCGTGTTCGACGTCGGCACCGGACACGCGTCGTTCTTGGGCGGCGCGGTTTTCCCGGCCTGCGACGGCGTCGACGGCCCCGTCGTCGTCGAAATCGCCGCGCCGACCGCCTGGGCCACGGCGACCACCCTCGCGAAGGACGGAACCACGCGTGCCCGCGCGACGTCGTTCGACGAAGTCGCCGCCGCCCGCTTCCTCGTAGGTACCGGGGAGACATGGACGCCCGACACCGTCGCGACGGTGTTTCACCTCGTCGGCGCGGGCGCTTCCGGCGACGCGACGACTTCCTTCGTCGTCGCGGTCGGCAAACTGGTCGCGGAAGCGGAACGTCGCTTCGGCGTTCCTTCGCCCGCATTCATCGCCGTCGTCGTCGGCCCGGAGGCGGGTGCCGCGTCGATCCACGTCGCCCCCGGAGCGGTGGAAGTCCGCGGTCCCGCTCGATTCGGCGACGCGACGGACCGCGATCGACTCCTCCGTGACGTGGCGCGCGGACTCGGCCGGCGCGCCCTTCCGACGGTTCCGGGCGCGGAAACGTCGTCCGAACGGTGGTTCCTCGAAGGAGCGACCGAACATCTCGCCGACCTCCTTCTCGCGGGGACCTCCGAGTCCGATTCACGCTTCACCGAATGCCTCGCCGACCGTCTGCGCCGCGACGCCGCCTCGCCCCGAGCGCGGATGCTGCCGCCGGCGCGCGCCTCCGAACTGGCGTTCGACCGTGGACGACGCGGCGCCGACGCTCCGGGCAACGACCTCGCGGTGAGGGGTGGCCTTCTCGTCCTCGCGCTCGATCTTCACGTGCGCGCCGGTGGCTCGCCGGGACTTCCCGACCTCCTTCGGGCCCTCCGCGACGCCGACGGACCGAAGGTCTTCGATCGCCGTCGACTCGTCGCCGCCTTCGACCGCATCGCGCCGAAAGCGCTTCCCGCCGACTTCTTCGCACGCCACGTCGACGGGACGGAACCCGTCGATCTGAAGCCGCTCCTCGCGTCGATCGGCTTCGAACTCGAGTCGACGAACGGCACGACCGCCCGCCTCGGAGCCGCGACCCGCGACTTCACCGTCACGGGATTCGACGACGACAGCCCCCTCCGCCTCGCGGGGGCTTCGGAAGGCGATCGACTGGTCGGGATCGGCACATCCGTCCTCGGCGAGCGCGGCGCCGAGAGCGTCGAGCAGGTCCTCGCGCGGCATCGCCCGGGAGACATCGTCACCGTCACGTGGCGCAGCGCGGACGGTCGCGTCACGCAGAAGGCGGTGCGCGCGACCGGAGCGCCGCCCTCTTTCCGCGTCGAACCCGCACCCGTGGTCGACGAAGCGACGGCACGCCGCAAGGCGTCTTTCCTTCGCGGAGCGACGCCGTGACCGGGGTGCATCCGGCATGGGTGCTCGGCCTCGCGTACACGGCGGGTTCGGTCTCGTTCGCCTTTTGGGCCGTGAAATGGCGCAAGGGCATCGACCTCCGCACCGTCGGAAGCGGCAACCTCGGCGCCACGAACGCCGCCCGCGTCTTGGGACGGTCGTGGGGCATCGCCATCTACGTCCTCGATTTCCTCAAAGGGCTCGTCCCCGTCTTGGTCGCCCAAGCGATGCGGGACTGCCGAACGCCGGACGGTTGGCCGCCCCTTCCCCTGCTCGCCGGACTCGCGGCCTTCGTCGGCCACTGCCTTCCGGTCTGGCACGGTTTTCGCGGAGGGAAAGGAGTCGCGACGGGATCGGGTCTCGTCGTCGGCTTGGCCTCGCTTCCCGTCGTCGCCGCGGTCGGCGCCGCCTTCGGCCTCGGCGTGGCGGTGTCGCGGACGATTTCGCTCGGCAGCATTCTCGCCTCCGCGACGCTTCCCGTCGCCCACTACGTCCTGACCCAACCCCGACCGACGTCGGGCCCCGAGGGTTGGTCGTTCGCCCTGTTCATCCTCGTCGGACTGCTCGTCATCGTCCGTCACCGTGCCAACATGAAGCGGCTCCTCGCGGGCGAAGAGCCGCGCATCGGCGGGAACAACAAGTGACCACATACGCGATCATCGGCAACGGCGGATTCGGCACCGCCGTCGGACTCGTCCTCAGAGACCAAGGTTTCGACACGATCCAGTGGGGGCACGACGCCGACTACGTCGAACGCGTGCGCACGAAACGGGAGAACGTGAAGTACCTCCCCGGCATCACGCTGCCGCGCGACTGGAAACTCACGTCCGACGCCGAAGAGGCCGTCGCCGGCGTTTCCGTGATCGTGAACGCCGTCCCGACGCAACACGTGCGTTCGGTCTTCGAACTCCTCGCGCCCCACGTGAAGGCGCGAACGCCCATCCTCTCGTTGTCGAAAGGCATCGAAGTCACCACCCTGCTGCGTCCGTCGCAGGTCTTGCGGGAACTCCTTCCGAAGTCTCCCGTCGCCGTCCTCTCCGGGCCGAGCCACGCCGAAGAGATCGCCCGCAAGATGCCCGCATCGGTCGTCATCGGTGCACGCTCGCACCTGTTGGCGCGACGCATGCAGAACGCCCTCTCGACCGGTCGCTTCCGCGTCTACACGAACACCGACCCCGTCGGGGTCGAGCTGGCGGGTGCCCTCAAGAACATCATCGCGATCGCCGCGGGGATCTGCGACGGATTGGGATTCGGCGACAACACGAAGGCGGCGCTCGTCACGCGGGGACTCGTCGAAGTGACGCGCCTCGCGAAACGCCTCGGAGCCCGTGAGCGGACGTTCTCGGGGCTCGCGGGCATGGGCGATCTCATCACCACCGCGTTCTCCCGCCACGGACGCAACCGTGCCGTCGGCGAAAAAATCGGCAAGGGTCAGTCGCTGAAGAAGATCCTCGGCGATCTCGAAGGTGTCGCCGAAGGCGTCGCCACGACGCGTTCGACGCTGGCACTCGCGCGACGTCATCGCGTCGACATGCCGATCGTGCGTGAAGTCCACGACATCCTCTTCGAAGGAAAAGATCCGCAGGATGCGCTCACGGCCCTCATGACGCGGTCGACGAAGACGGAAATCTGACGCCGCGATGAAAATCCTCTTCGTGCTCCTCGTCGTCGGACTCGGCTTCACGGTCGGACAGGAGTCGCGTCCGGACTCGCGCCCCGAAACTCCGATCCCGGCGATCGAAGCGATGGCCCGGCTCGTGACCGATGCGGTGCGCGAGGATCCGGGCGACGCCCTGCGCGTGGTTCTCTCGGAACCGCTCCTCGCCGCCGCCCCGTGGCCGCGCATCCGCGCGCATCTCGTCGCGACGGCCAAGATCCACGGACGGGGCACCGGCTTTTCGTGGGGAGCGGGAGGTCCGAAGGCTCGCTCCAGTTCGTTCTGGATCACGTTGGAAAAAGGTTCGGAAATGTGGTGCGACGTCGTCCTCGCCCCGGATGGTCGCACGCTCTCGGGACTGCTCTTCCAAGAACCTCTGCGGATCGGTCAAACCGTCGACGACGTTCTGAAGGACTTCGCGAAATTTCCGGGAACGACCTCCGCGGCGATCGGGACGCTCGGGGACGACGTCGAACTCATCGCCGGACATGCTCCCGACGTCCTGCTCCCGACGGGATCCACCTTCAAACTGTGGGTGTTGGGAGCCTTGGCCGCAGGAGTTGAAGACGGGTCGCGGCGTTGGGACGAAACCACCGCGCTGACGAAGTCGCGGATGTCCGCCCCGTCGGGGCGCCTCCACCAATGGCCGGAGGGGACGCCCTTCACGCTCGCGACCTTGGCGGGCGCGATGATTTCGGAGAGCGACAACACCGCGACCGACCACCTCCTCTTCCATCTCGGACGGACGACGGTCGAATCGTGGATGCGCAAGATCGGACACGCGACGCCCGCCGCCAACGTCCCGCTGCTCGCGACGCGGGAACTCTTCCTTCTCAAATTCTCGGCGGACGCGTCGCGCATCGATCGATGGATGGCCGCGACCCCCGAAGAGCGCCGCGCCCTGCTCGCGTCGTTCGCGGGGCTTTCGATGGACGACGTCGCCTCGCCCGCGCTCCCGGTACGCCCGCGCGACATCGAGTGGTTCGCTTCTCCGCTCGATCTCCTGCGCACCATGAACGGGCTGCGCAAGATCGACGACGGAGGCCGCGCCGTCTCTTTACTCGGAATCAATCCGGCCTTTCGCGTCGATTCATCGCGTTTTCCGATCGTCGCCTACAAGGGCGGGTCCGAACCCGGCGTGCTCAACATGACGTGGATGTGGAAGGACGATCGCGGACGTTGGATGGCGGCCGCCTTCTCATGGTGCCGCGACGACGCCGTCGTTGACGAAGCCCGTCTGCTCCGATTGGCGACGCGCGCGATCCACGCCGCACGACGGACGCCCTGATCTTCATGCGGGTCCTCTTCCTCATTTCGGATACGGGCGGCGGTCACCGAGCGGGTGCGCTCGCGGTCGAAGCCGCCATGAAGACGATCCTTCCGTCGTGCGTCACCTCGATCCGCGATGCGTTGGTCGACGCCGCGCCGTGGCCCGTGAATCGCTCCCCAGCCATCTACAACTGGGGAATGAAACACGCGCGTTGGGTATGGGGAGGCTCGTTCCATCTCATGAACGGCCCGCGACGCGCCCGCTTCATGGCCGACGTGAATTGGCCTCTCATGAAGCGGCGCATGGTGGATCTGATCACGACCGAGAACCCGGACGTCGTCGTCAGCGTCCATCCGCTCCTGACGCGATCGGTCGTGCGCGCGATTCGGGCCACGGGTCGCCGTATCCCCTTTTCGATCGTCGTCACCGATCTCGTAACCGGACACGCCACCTGGTACGAAAAAGACGCCGACCTCGTCACGGTGCCGACCGAAGAGGCTCGCGCGCGTGCGATCGCGTGCGGGTGCGATCCCGCACGCGTCCTCGTCACGGGACAACCTCTCCACCCGGATGCAGGACGCGCGGTCGGCGATCGCGATGCCGCACGTCGCGCCTTCGGATGGAACGAACCGGTCGTTCTGTGCGTCGGCGGCGGAGACGGCATGGGCGACCTCGGAGGTCGCGTACGCGCCCTCGCCCGCGCGAAGATCCCGGCGCGCCTCGTCGTGGTCTGCGGACGCAATGAAACGCTCCGCCGTGAGTTGACCGCCGAAACCTTCGCGATCCCCGTCGACGTCCATGGCTTCGTGGGGAATCTGCCGGAAATGATGGCCGCGGCCGACGTGCTCGTCACGAAAGGTGGTCCCGGCTCGATCATGGAGGGCTGTCTCGCCGGACTTCCCATCCTCATCTACGACTATTTGCCGGGGCAGGAGTTCGGAAACATCGGACTGGTCCGCGAAGCGGGGATCGGCGACTACGTTCCATCCGCGAGCGCATTGCCCGAGGCCGTGCTCCGTTGGTTGAACGACCCCGCCGCACGTGCCGCCGTGTCGACGAAAGCACGCAGACTCGCCACGCCCGACAGCGCGACGCGCATCGCGCGTGCGGTTTTGACGACGGTGCAAAACACGCGCTGAAGCGCGGCTTTTCACGCCGTAGGGAATTATCGGTTTTCACGCCCGACGCGGGACGAGCGGCAGCTCACCGTGAAAGTTCGTTTCGAGAATCAGGGGATGCGCCGGATACAATCGCGCCCCTACCCTTCTGGAACGTCATGAACACTTCGGGCCGCCGTGGCGGCGTCATCATCCACGCCGACGACTTGGGATACAGCGATGCCGTGACCCACGGCATCCTCGATGCCCACACGCGGGGCATCGTCACCTCGACGGCCTTCATGACGAACATGCCGGGGACCGAAGCCGGTGCCGCCGCGGCCCGTGCGCACCCCGATCTCGAAACGGGCCTCCATGTGAATCTCACCGAAGGCCGACCGCTGACGGACGCTCGGACGCTTCGCGGCAAAGACGGGAATTTCCGCGATCTGAACGGTCAGTTGATCGCCCTCACGACGGGCCGTGTTTCGCGAGGCGATATCGATCGCGAAGTCGATGCGCAGTGGCGTCGCATGGCGGATCTCGGACTGCCGATTCGCCATCTGAACGGCCATCAGCACATTCATCTTTTCGGTGGCGTCCTTGATGCGACGCTCACCTTGGCGCGCAAGCACCACATCGCCGTACGACGCCCGGTCGAACCCCTGTGGGGAGATTTGGGTGGCAGTGCGGTGTATTTCATTCGACGCGTTCTTCTCCGTTGGGGTTCCCAACGACGCGCCTTCGACGGCGTTCCGCATCCGGAGGCGTTCGTCGAACTCACGGGACCCCGCAAAGGCCGCAGCGCGGAGTGGCTCAAGGCTCGCATCGCCGAGCGATCGGGAGTCATCGAAATTCTGTGTCACCCGGGACGGGAGGACGCGGGCGGCACCGATCCGCTGCGGACGCGCCGTGTCGAAGAACTCGAGATCTTGACCACCCCGAACCTGAAAGCCGATATCGAAGGGATGGGATACGTCTTCGGTACCCACTCCTCCTTCCTCCTCGATCCGCGCCCATGACCCGCGACGCTCTTTCCGCGGCGGTCGCATTGTTCGACGGTCACCCCTCCGCCGCGAAGTGGCACGTCCGCATCCGCCGTCTCTTGTCGCGTCTCGAAGACGTCGAAGCCCTGGTCCCCGCATCGGGGAACATCCTCGAAGTCGGCTCGGGCCACGGACTCGTCAGTCTCTATCTCGCGCTCGCCGCCCCCGGTCGAACGGTGCTCGGCGTCGACATCGATGCACCGAAAGTCGAAGAAGCGCGTCGCGCGGGAACCGTCGACGGACGCGTCCGCTTCGAAGTCGGTGACGCTCTCGCTTTGCCGCATGCGAGTTTCGACGCGGTCGTGATCGTCGACGTGCTCTACCTGCTCGACGAACCCGGCCAAGCCGCGGTTCTCGAAGGTGTCCGGCGCGTCCTGAAGCCGGGCGGCCGACTCGTGTGGAAGGCGCAGGACCAGTCCCCCGCGTGGAAGTACCGTCTGACCAAGACGCAGGAGTGGATCACGACCACCATCGGTCTGACCGCGGGGCGTTCGTTGACGTTCCTCCCGCGGGCGCGCGCACTCGAACTCATGACGCTCGCCGGATTCAAAGACGCCGCCGCGCATCCCATGAAGGGGCGCATCTACACCGACGTCATCTACACCGGAACGGCCTGACGGGCTCCGAAAACGCCGAAGGGGCACCCCCCTTTCGGAGAACGCCCCTTCGCCGCGCACCGCACCGCGATCAGTGCATGAACAGGATTTCGCGGTACTTCGGCAACGGCCAGAGATCGTCGTCGACGACGTCCTCGAGGGCGTCCGCCGCCGCACGCACGGCGTTCATGGCGGGAATCACGACGTCGCGATAGGCCTTCGCATGATGCGTCAGCGAACCGTGGTCCGCGTCCGCCTTCGCGGAAGCGGCTTCGAGATCGGCGATCGCCCCGACCAAAGTCTCGACGCCGTTCGCCAACGCGCGGGTCGACGCTTCGAGCTTCGAGGTCGGCAGTCCGAGCGGCTTCGCGGCGGCGACGGCCGACGCCATCGTCGCCAAGTGGCGAGTCGCCGCCGGAAGTATCGACGACGACGCGATGCCGAGCGTGGACTGCGCTTCGATGGCGACCGCCTTGCAGTACGCCTCGTGCATGATGTGACCGCGCGACTCGACTTCCTTGTCGGTGAGCACGTTCAGCGAAGCGAACAGCGTCCGATTCTTCGCCGAATCCCACTGACCGACCGCGTCCACCGTGTTGCGGTAGTTCGGCAGTCCGCGCTTCGCGGCTTCGTCCTGCCACTCTTGCGAGTAACCGTTGCCGTTGAAGATGATCCGCTGATGTTGGCGCAAGGTGGCTTGCACCACCTTCTGCACCGCATCGATCAACGACGCGCCCGCGGCACGTTGAGCCTCGATGCCGTCGGCGAGATGACGCAGGGCGTCGGCGAGGATCGAATTCAGCACGATGTTCGGCGTGCCGATCGACTGGCTCGAACCGACGGCGCGGAATTCGAACTTGTTGCCGGTGAACGCGAACGGCGACGTGCGGTTGCGGTCGGTCGCGTCGCGCGGGAGCTTCGGCAACGCCGAAACGCCGAGCGCCATGAAGGACTTCTTGGTTTCGGCGGCCGCGGTCCCCGACACCAACGCTTGGACGATGTCCGTCAACTGATCGCCGAGATAAACCGAGATGATCGCGGGCGGTGCTTCGTTCGCACCGAGGCGATGATCGTTCCCCGCGTGGGCCACGGAGATGCGGAGGAGGTCCGCATGGACGTCGACCGCGCGCAGCACCGCCGTCAGGAAGACGATGAAGCGCATGTTTTCGGCGGGGGTGTTGCCCGGCTCGAGAAGGTTGTCGCCGTAATCCGTCGCCATCGAGAAGTTGTTGTGCTTGCCGGAACCGTTGATCCCGGAGAACGGCTTCTCGTGCAGGAGGCACGTGAACCCGTGGCGCGTCGCGACCTGACGCAGCACTTCCATCGTCAGCATGTTGTGGTCGGCGGCGACGGTCGTGCGCTCGAAGATCGGGGCGAGTTCGAACTGCGCGGGCGCCACTTCGTTGTGGCGGGTCTTGACGGGCACGCCCAACTTCCACAACTCGCGGTCGACCTCCTGCATGTACGCGATGACGCGCGGCGAAATCGTTCCGAAGTAGTGGTCTTCGAGTTCCTGTCCCTTCGGCGGCTTCGCGCCGAACAGCGTTCGGCCCGACGCGAGGAGATCGGGGCGCAGGGCGGCGAAGGCGCGATCGATCAGGAAGTACTCCTGCTCGGCGCCGAGCGTCGGGTAGACGCTCTGCACGTGCGTGTCGCCGAGGAGTTTCAGCATGCGCACCGCGGAGGCGGACAACGCTTCGGCGCTGCGGAGAAGCGGCGTCTTCTTGTCGAGGGCTTCACCCGTCCACGAACAGAACGCGGTCGGAATGCAGAGCGTCGCGCCGTTCTCGGTTTCGCGGATGAAGGCCGGCGACGTCGGGTCCCATGCGGTGTAGCCGCGCGCTTCGAAGGTCGCGCGAAGGCCGCCCGACGGGAACGACGACGCGTCGGGTTCGCCCTTGACCAGCGCCTTCCCGGAGAACTCCATGATGAGGCGACCGCTCTCGTCCCAGTTCACGAACGAATCGTGCTTTTCGGCGGTGAGGCCGGTCATCGGCTGGAACCAGTGCGTGAAGTGAGTCGCGCCGTGGGAAAGCGCCCAATCCTTCATCGCGTTCGCGACGAGATCCGCGAGCGCGGGATCGAGGGACGTGCCGTGTTGCACGCACGCCTTCAGCGAACGATAGGCGCCTTCGGGGAGACGCTTGCGCATCTCCTCGTCGCCGAACACGTTCTTGCACCAAAGATCCTTGAACGTCTCTTCGAGGTATCCGGTTTTCGCGGCCACCGGCTTTCTCGCCATCACGGCGGCCACCGCTTCACGTCGCGCTTCGGTCGGCATCTTCGTCCCCTTCTCACCTGTGGGGTTCGCCGCGTGCGCGTTCACCGCTCCCGATGCGGTCCCGCGCTCGACGAATCACCCGGCACGGGACGCACCCTAAGCGCGAAAGGGCGTCTTTCCAAAGGCGAGTTTTCCACAATCTCGCCAACATACAAACATCGCGCTAAAACTCGAACACATGAGGACTTACGACGCTTTACGGACGTTCTCGAACACGCTTCGTTTCACCCCTCGGCGAGGGTTGCGGCGTGCGCGACCACGAGAACGCTCGACGCCGCCATGGCCGCCGCACAAAAGGCCGGCGGCAACACCCCCGCCATCGCGAGCGGCGCGGCCACCGCGTTGTAGACGACGGCGAAGACGAGGTTCCTTCGCATCACGCTCCGCGCCTTCGCGGCGAGCGCGAGCAGCGCGACGAACTTCGCGGGACTTCCGTCCGCGATGATGACGGAAGCCGACGTCGCGGCGAAGTCCGCGTCGACGCCGACGGCGACACCCACATCCGCGGCGGCGAACGCGGCACCGTCGTTCAAACCGTCTCCGATCATCGCGACGCGTGCCCCTTCGGCACGACGCGCGGAGACGTACGCCGCCTTCCCCTCGGGAGTGAGGGCACCGAAGGCGACGTCGGGATTCAACGCGTCGGCCACGCGGCGCACGGCGGGTTCCGCGTCGCCCGAGAGAATGGCGATACGAACTCCTCTCGCCTTCAGATGCTCGACGGCGTCGCGCGCTTCGGCGCGCAGGACTTCTCCGAAGGTCGCCCGACCGACGACGTTCCCGTCGCAAGCGACGAACATGCCGCCGTCGGCGGCGTCCGCGACCGCAACCGCGAAACCGAGCGACTCCATGAAGGCGCGACTTCCGACGTGCACGCGCATACCGTCGACCCGTGCCCCGTCGCCGCCGCGCGGGACTTTGAGAAATCCGTCGGCCGCGAGCGACGTCGCATCCCGCGTACGCGCCCATGCGCCGAACGCCTGCGCCGCCGGATGCCGCGATCCCGCACAGACCGCCGCCGCGAGCGCGGCGACACGACGCGGGTCGCCCTCGGTGACGTGGAAATCGACCACGCGAAGACCGCGCTCCGTGAGAGTCCCCGTCTTGTCGAACGCGGCGAGATCGACGTCCGCCAGTCGTTCGAGCGTCGCCGCATCCCGAACGATGATGCCTCGACTCATCGCCCCGGAAAAAGCGGCGGCGAGGGCGGCGGGCACCGCCAGTCCGAGCGCGCAGGGACATGCGACGGCGAGCGTCGCGACCGCCGCGGAGAGACCTCCCCACCAGTCTCCCGCGACGCCGTGAATCACGGCGGCGACGATCGACGCGAGAAACACCACGGGAACGAAGCGCGCGAGCACCGCATCGGACCACCGAAGGCCGGGGGAACGCGTGGCTTGGGCCGCTTCGAGCGCCCGCCGCATGCGCACGATGCGGGAGTCGGCGTGTGCGGCCGTAGATTCGACACGCAATGGACCGTCGATCAGGACGGTGCCCCCCCAGACCGTGTCGCCCGCGACCTTCGGAACGGGAGCGGATTCTCCCGAAAGCAACGATTCGTCCGCCGCTCCTTCGCCGTCGACGACGACGGCGTTGGTCGCACAGCGCTCGCCGACCGCGACCACGAAGACGTCGCCGACGACGAGCGTCGTCGCATCGACACATCGCCCGTCGGGCAGCGTCGCCGTCCGCGGGATCGCCGCCGCCGTGCGCTCGAAGGCGGCCGCGGCACGCGCACGCAGGCGCGTCTCGAGCCAGGCCCCCGTCGCGACCGCCGCCAAGAGATGGGCGGTCGTCGATCCCGAATCGTGCCCGGAGTGAGGACCGATGCCGAAGAGCGCGACGATGGCGGTCGCCGTCGCCGAAGCGGCCACGAGACTCTCCATCCCGGGCCGGAAGCGGACGAGCGCGAGCAGACCGCGAGCGATTCTCGGCGCCGATACGAGAAGGGCGACGAGCGGAATCCACGGAATCGACGTCGACGGCAACCACCCGACGTCGACCGCGAAGGCCGCGACCGCCACCGCGACGGCGGCGGCGGCGCGTCGTGCTTCGGCGATCGACGGGTCGTCGGTGCGCCCTTCGTGTTCGAGACCGTAACCCGCGTCGCGTACCGCCGATTCGAGAACGCGGACGTCAACCGACGGCGCGTCGATGCGGAC
>JAFMJN010000147.1 GCA_017853435.1 Planctomycetota bacterium
CGAAGCGGTCTCCGGCGGGCTCGTGGCCCTCGCCCCCTATCGATCGGTCGGATGGATCCTCGGCGAAGAATCGACCGTCGATGAGACGTTCTCCACCGCGGAACAGTCGGTGATCGGCGCGTACCTCGCCGCGAACGGACGCTTCTGGTACTCGGGTGCGGAAGTGGGTTGGGATCTCGACAACCTCGGCACCGCGGCGGATCGCGCGTTCTACGAAGGCATTCTCGGACAGAACTACCTGACCGACGACGCGGGCACCTACGCCACCTCCGCGGTGACCACGGGACCGTTGGCACCGCTTCCGGCCGTCACCTTCGACAACGGATCGGGTGGGATCTACAACGTCGATTACCCGGACACCGTGGGGCCCGTCGCCGGTTCGACGTCCACGATCGTCCTGCGGTATTCCACGGGTGCGGGTGCCGCGATGTTGCGGGGCGACGGTCGCGTCCTCGGCATCGGTTTCCCGATCGATTCCGTGGCGAACCTCACCCAACGCGCGCAACTGCTCGAACAGGTGCTCCGCACGATGTTGCCGCTTCCCTTGCGATTCGGCGGGGCACCGACTCCGGGCGGGAGCGTGCCGCTCATCTACGAATTCCCGCAATCGGCCAATCGACCGTTCCTCGCGGCGGCGGCCTTCGGTACGGCGCCCGGAATTCCGCTCGGCGACGGACGCGAAGTGCCGTTGGCGCCCGATGCTCTCACGGCCTTCTCGATCGATCCCGCACAGACGATCTTCACGGGAATGAGCGGTGTCTTGTCCTCCACGGGCATCGCCCTCGGCTCCATCGCGATTCCCGCGGTACCCGGACTCACGGGCATCGAATTCTCGATGTCAGCGGTGACTCTCCTGCCGTCGGGTGCCGTCGGCGAAATCGCTCCCGCCGTACGTCTGACGCTTCCCTGACGTTCGGTTGCGTCCCGCTGCCCGATGGGGCATTCTCACCCCTTGGGAGTCCACGCCATGCGCCTCGGAACGATCCTCGCCGTCCTCGCTCTCTTGCTCGCCGCCTGCGGCGATTCGAAGTCCCCCTCGAAGCGGGTCATCGCGGTCATTCCGAAGGGAACGACCCACGAATTCTGGAAGTCGATCCACGCCGGCGCGCTGAAGGCCGCCGCCGAAACCGGCGTGGACATCGCATGGAAGGGACCTCCGAAGGAAGACGACCGGGACGAGCAGATCAAAGTGGTCGAGGACTCGGTCACCCGTCGTGTCGCGGCGATCGTTCTCGCCCCTCTCGACGAGGCGGCTCTCGCGACGCCGGTCGCCGAAGCCGCGAAAGACAAGATCCCCGTCGTCGTCATCGACTCGGATTTGAAGGGCGATGCCCACGCGTCGTTCGTCGCCACCGACAACGAAAAAGGTGGAGCGATGGCCGCGGAACGTCTCGGCACGCTTCTCGGCGGCAAAGGCCGCGTCCTCATGCTCCGCTATCAGGTCGGATCGGCGTCCACGGAGAAGCGCGAGCGCGGCTTCCTCGCGGGGATCGCCAAGTTCCCCGGCATCACCATGGTGTCCGACAACCAATACGCGGGCGCGACCGCCGAGGCCGCCTACGCCGCCGCCGAAAATCTTCTTCAGCGTTTCCCCGAACTCGACGGCATCTTCTGCCCGAACGAGTCCGCGACGTTCGGCATGCTTCGCGCACTCACCTCGGTCGGCCGAAACGGCAAGGTGAAGTTCGTCGGATTCGACGCCAGTGCGAAACTCGCGGAAGCCCTGAAGACCGGTGATATTCACGGTCTCGTGCTGCAGAATCCGTTCCGCATGGGCTACCTCGGGGTCAAGACCGCTCTCGCCGTGCTCGACGGAAAACCCGTCGAACGCCGCATCGACACCGGCGTCGCCATGGCGACTCCCGACAACATGACGACTCCCGACATCGCGGAACTTCTGAACCCCAAGCTCCCCGAAAACGTCCGTTGAGCCGATCCGCGTCCGACCGCCCGACGCCGCTCCTCACGATGGAAGGCGTCGAAAAATCGTTCGGTGCCACCCGTGCACTTTCGGGGGTATCGCTCGACGTCGCGCCCGGCGACGTGCACGCGCTGATCGGCGAAAACGGCGCCGGAAAAAGCACGTTGATGAAGATCCTCGCGGGGGTCCTCACTCCGGACGCGGGTCGCATGAGTCTCTTCGGCTCCCCCTACCGACCGACGGGCCCCCTCGACGCCCGACGCCGCGGGGTCGCGATGATCCACCAGGAATTGACCCTCGCGCCGCACCTCGACGTCGAGGCGAACCTCACCCTCGGGACGGAAACGACGACGTTCGGTTTCGTACGCCGTGCGGGACGCCGAGCCGCCATCCGCGATGTGCTGACCCGCCTTCGGTTGGTCGATCTTCCCCTCGACACTCCGGTCGGCACGCTGTCGACGGCGGTACGTCAGCTGCTCGAAATCGCACGCGCGCTGCTCTCCGGGGCCCGGGTCGTGATCATGGACGAACCGACCTCGTCCCTCGGTCGCCGGGACGTCGAACGGCTGTTCGACATCGTCCGCGAACTCGCGGCTTCGGGCTGCGGCATCATCTACATTTCCCACTTCATGGACGAGCTGCGCGACGTCGCGACCCGATTCACCGTCCTGCGGGACGGCGCGAGCGTCGGAACCGGCACCCTCGATGCCGTCGACGACGACGCGTTGATCCGACTCATGGCGGGTGGCGCCCCCACCACGGGCACGCGCGCGCCGTCCGTGCGAGGCACGCCGTTGCTCGTCCTCGACGGGCTCGCGGGGCACCCACGACCGACCGAAGCGTCTCTCGTGCTGCACCGGGGAGAGATCCTCGGCATCACGGGGCTCGTCGGAGCGGGGCGGACGGAACTCCTCCGGGCCGTCTTCGGGCTCGACCCGGTCGTCTCCGGCTCGGTGACGTTGGCCGGGATCGGCTTTTCCGCGGACGACGGCCCCGACGCCCGCTGGGGACGGGGAATGGGCTTCGTATCCGAGGATCGCAAACACGAGGGGCTGATGCTCGATCTGCCCCTGTCGGTCAATCTGACGCTCAGCCGCCTCGCACCCGTATCCCGCGCGGGCTTCGTCGACGGGGAAAAGCTCGATGCGGCCTCACGGGAATGGATCGACCGACTCGGCATCCGAGCCGCGGGCTCGAACGTCGCCGTAGGTTCCCTTTCCGGAGGGAATCAACAAAAGGTCGCGATTGCTCGACTCCTCCACCACGACGTCGACGTCCTCCTGCTCGACGAACCGACCCGCGGTATCGACGTCCGGAGCAAGGCGGCCGTATGGGATCTGCTCCGCTCCCTCGCGAACGCGGGCCGAGGGATCGTCGTCGTCGGTTCGCACCTCCCCGAAATGCTCGCGCATTGCGATCGCATCGCCGTCATGAACCGGGGTCGCCTCGGCGAGGCCCGCGACGCGTCGACGGTGACCGCCCACGATCTTCTGACCGAAGCCGTTTCGGTGGCGGAGGGTCGCCATGACTGATTCGAACGCGGTACGTCTCGTCCGACGACTCGGACCGTTCCTCGGCCTCGCGCTCGTTCTCGTCCTCTTCACGGCCCTCGAACCGGATCGTTTTCCCACCGCCGTCAACTTCAGGACGGTGTTGACTCAAACCGTCATCGTGGGTCTCGGCGCCGTGGGCATGACGTTCGTGGTCGTCTCCGGGGGGATCGATCTGTCCGTCGGGTCTTCGATCGCGTTGTCGACGATCGTCATCGCACGACTTCTGCGCGACGGAGCCTCGCCCGCGGCGGCCGCGCTCGCGGGGGTGGTCGCGGGCGGCGTCGTCGGCGTCGTGAACGGCACGCTGATCACGCGACTGCGCATCGCTCCGTTCATCGTGACGCTCGGGACGCTCCAAATCGTCCGCGGGACCGCGAAGTATCTCGCCGGAGAGCAGAAAATCGACGCTCCCGCGTCGTGGCTCGCGGGACTCATGTCGAAAAGCCCCGATCCTTCGTGGCTCGTCGTAGCCCCGGGTGTCTGGGCGCTGATCCTGCTCGCCGCGTTCCTCGCTCTCGTCCTGCGTCGGTCGATTCTCGGGGTCCACACCTACGCGATCGGATCCAACGAACCGACGGCCGTCCTCTGCGGCATCAAGGTGGATCGCACCAAGGTCCTCATCTACGGGCTTTCCGGCCTGATGACGGGCCTCGCCGGTCTCATGCAGTTCTCCCGCTTGACCGTCGGCGATCCGACCGCGGCGACGGGCCTCGAACTCAACATCATCGCCGCGGTCGTGATCGGCGGCGCGAGCCTCTCGGGCGGGGTCGGCGGCATCGCGGGCTCGTTGGTCGGAGCCCTCGTCATGGCGTTCCTCGCGAACGGGTGCACGCTGGTCGGGGTTCCGAACTACGCTCAGGAGATTCTCGTCGGCGCGATCATCGTGGCCGTCGTAGCCCTCGATCGCTCGAAACGCGGCGCCTGAACGACGAAGGCCGCGCGGGATCGCCCGGCGCGGCCTCCGAAGGTGCGAAAGGGTCGCTTCGGCCGATCAGGCCATGCCCCACTTCACCTTGTTCGCCTCGACCTCTTCTTCGGTCGGGTTGGTCTTGTTCTCGTACTCGGCCTTGACGAAGGCGGCGGCGTTCGTCGAGCAGTACTTGTTCCACGCGGTGTCGTCGGCGGCGACGGCCGGGACCGCGCTCTCCTCGAAGATCGCCTTCCACGGGCAGGCGCTTTCGCAGGCCGCGCACGAAATGCACTCATCCGGATTGATGTAGAGCATGTTCGGCATGCCGGCGGCCGGGTCGGCCGGCTTGTAGAAGCAGTCGGTCGGGCAGGCGCCGACGCACTCGGTCGAGACGCAGTCGACGCAGAGACGGGTCACAACGTAAGCCATGATTCTGGTTTCCTTGCCACAGTGTGCGGGGAGTGGCCCCCGGGCCATATCTGTCGGCGCGGGATTCTATGCAGATTCAGCGGAGGCTACTAGATCGAGATGAGACTCGTTCTCATCTAAGCGTTTCCCTCATGTCCGCAAGCACGTACGCAAGCACCGCGTGGATACCGACGTGGGCGTCCAACGCCTTCGGATCGACCGCCTCGAACGTGTCGAGAACCGTGTGGTGCCACTCGAAGTAGCGGGTTCCGACGGTGTTGATGGACATCATCGGAACGCCGTGCGGCGCCAAGGGTGCGATGTCGGCTCCTCCGCCGTTGGTCGTCGCCTTCGCCGCGCCGAGGGGGCCGAGCAGAGCCACGATGTCGGTGAACATCCGGAACCGCGGGTCGTCGGTGGTGGCGCCCGCGGGGAGCTTCATGCCGAAGCCGACCGGAGTCTCCACACCGCCGTCGTTCTCGATCGCGGCGACGTGGCGCATCGCGGTGGTTCGATGCGCCGCCTCGTAGGCGCGCGCGCCGCGCAACCCGTTTTCTTCGTTGGCGAACAGGACGATTCGGATCGTGCGCCTCGGCCGGAGCCCCAGTCGCTTCAGGACGGCAGGAACTTCGACCACCGACGCGACGCCGCCGCCGTCGTCCTGAGCCCCTTCCCCGACGTCCCAACTGTCGAGATGCGCTCCGAGGAGCACGATCTCGTCCGGCTTTTCGGAGCCGAGGTAGTCGCCGACGATGTTGGCGCCGTCGGCGTCCGGCAGCGTGCGGCATCCGAGATCCATGCGGATGCGGACCGCCTTCCCTTCGCGAACGGTCTTTCCGATCCGGCTCGCGTCCTCGAACGACAACGCCGCGGCCGGAATTTCCGCCACCCCTTCCACGTACTTCAACGTTCCGGTGTGCGGCGTCCGGCTGCCTCCGAAACCGGACGAGCGCACGAGAACCCCCACCGCACCGAGGGCCGCCGCACGTGCGGCGCCGTCGACGCGGTAGGAAACCGTCTTCCCGTACCCTTCCCAAGGCACGTCGTAGACGACGATCTTTCCCCGGACGTTCTCCTTGCCGAGTCGATCGAGTTCGACGAACGAACGAACGGCCACGACGTCGGCCTCGATGCCGCCTTCCGGCGTTCCGACCGAACCGCCGAGCGCCAGAACGGGAAGCGTCTCGCGTTCCGGAGACGTGATTTCGACACGCGCGTGACCGCGCACCCAAACGGGCACCTTGCACGGCTCACGTCGCACGACGTCGCATCCCACGCGCCGTAGTTCCTCGACGGCCCATGCTTCCGCCTTCGCTTGAGCGGGGCTGCCCGCGAGCCGCGGCCCGATGACGCGACAGAGATGGTGGAGGCGATCGAGCGCCCCGTTGCCGAGCAGGGACGCGGTCGCGATACGGCGTGCCACGGCGCCGTAGGCATCGGCGATCGACGGCGATTGTGCGTGAACGGAAACGACGACGGCCGTCGCCACGAGGGCCACGGCCGTCATCCGATTCAGTCCGCGCGGGAAGCGCATGGACATGAGGGAAACCTCACTTCTTGTTGGGATCGAACTCGGCGGCGGCCGCGAGCATCGTCGCACGCGCACCGACGCGGGAGCCGTCGTTCTTCTTCGCGAACGTACGGAGCGCCTTCGCGACGTCGGCCGTCGGGGCCTTGTCGCCCGCGGAAGCCACGATCTTGCGAAGCGCCTTGTCGAGATCGATTTCCTTCACGACTTCGGGACGAGCGAAGTCGAGAACGAGCGCCGAGGCTTCGTTCTCCCACTCCGGATTGCCCTTGATCCACTTCGCGTAGTTCTCGGCCGCCTTTTGGGCGTCGAGGAATCGCGCGTCGTCCATCAGGACCTTCGGAGCTTTTTTGAACGCTTCGCGACGCGTCTCGATCTCGCGACTCACCGCCTCGAGATCTTCCTTTTCGTCGTCCTTCGCCTGCGCGAGGGCGTCGCCGACGGTCTTCGCGGCTTCGACGAAAGCA
>JAFMJN010000148.1 GCA_017853435.1 Planctomycetota bacterium
AAGTCGACTTCGACTACTTCTTCGCCCGCAAGGTGATGTTCATGCGCTACGCGCAGGCGTACGCCGTCCTCCCGGGAGGCTTCGGGACGCTCGACGAACTGTTCGAAGCGCTCACGCTGATTCAGACCGCGAAGATCCGCAACTTCCCCGTGGTCCTCGTCGATTCGACGTTCTGGAAGGGACTCATCGACTGGATCCGCGAAACGATGCTCGCCCGAAAGACGATCTCCGAAAAAGACATGTTCCTTTGGAAGATCGCCGACTCCGCGGAAGAGGTCGTCGCCATCGTGAAGGAGGCGCGCCGCAAGGCCGAGGCGGAGGATCGCGACGGGATCGCGTCGGGAAGGGAAGGGCTCGACGGCGACGATCGCGAGCTGCCGGTGGCGAAGTCGCGCCCGCCGCGGTCGGCCGCACCGACGGTGCTGCCCGAAACCCCCGGCGGCCCCGATGTGCCCCCGTTCGACGGCCCGCCGCCCCCCGAAGGCACGGGACGGGTGCGCCGCAAGACCCGTCGCCGCTGAGGTTTCACGCGAATCGAACCGTTCCACGCTTGAAGGCGGGGCCGGAAGGCGCATCTTCTCTGCTTCGGTCGGAGGCTCTCCGACCGCCCGGATACCCCCCTTTCATGACCACGACGACGTCCCAACCCGCCATCCGAAATGTGGCGATCATCGCCCACGTTGACCACGGCAAGACCACCTTGGTGGACCGCCTCGTCGAGCAGTCGGGCATCCTCCGCCAAAACCAGGCACTCCCCGAGTGCTTCATGGACTCGAACGACCTCGAGCGCGAACGCGGAATCACGATTCTCGCGAAGAACATCTCGGTGCCCTACAACGACGTGAAGATCAACCTGATCGACACCCCCGGACACGCCGACTTCGGTGGCGAAGTCGAACGCGTGTTGGGCATGGCGGACGGGGTCGTGCTGCTCGTCGACGCCGCCGAAGGCCCGATGCCGCAGACCCGCTTCGTGACCCGCAAGGCGCTCGCGGCGGGGCTCCTGCCGATCCTCGTGGTCAACAAGCTCGATCGCCCCGACGCCCGCCCGACGGAAGTCGTGGACGAAGTGTTCGACCTCATGGTGGAACTCGGCGCCACCGATCGCCAACTCGATTTCCCGGTGCTCTTCGCCTCGGGCCGTTCCGGTTGGGCGAAGCGCGAACTCGGCGACGAGCAGGTGAACCTCCTCCCGTTGTTCGACGCCATTTTGGAACGCGTTCCCGCTCCGAAGGTCGACGTCGAAGGTCCGTTGCAGTTCCAGGTGATGAGCCTCGAATACAACGACTTCACCGGACGCGTCGCGATCGGCCGCGTGCACCGCGGAGTGATGAAGCCGGGCCAAGTGAAACTGGTGAAGCGCGACGGCTCGATGAAGTCCGTTTCGGTCAAGCGCGTCATGGTGTTCGAAGGGCTCCGTCGCGAGCCGAGGCCCGCCGTCTACTGCGGCGATATCTGCGCGATCGAAGGCATCGAGGATTGCGACATCGGCGACACGATCGCCGACGCGCTTCGCCCCGAAGCGTTGCCGCCCGTCACCGTCGATGAACCGACGATCTCGATGCTTTTCTCGGTGAACGACGGACCGTTCGCCGGACAAGCGGGCAAGTACGTGACGAGCCGTCAGATCCGCGACCGCCTCGCGAAGGAACTTCTCCGCAACGTGGCGCTTCGTGTGGAAGACACCGACCGCCCCGAAGTGTTGAAGGTCTACGGACGCGGCGTGCTCCACCTCGGCGTGCTCATCGAAAACATGCGCCGCGAAGGGTTCGAACTCTGCGTCGCGAAGCCGAAGGTCGTTCTGAAGGAAATCGACGGCGAGCGTTGCGAGCCGATCGAGACCGTGAACGTCGAAGTGCCCGAATCGGGCGCCGGCAAGATCATCGAACTTTTGGGTCAAAGGCGTGGCGAACTCGTCACCATGGAGACCCACGAAGGTCACGTGATGATGGAATTCCGCTGCCCGTCCCGCGGGTTGATCGGAATCCGCACGAAGGCGTTGAACCTGACGGCGGGCGAGGCGCAGATCCACCACGTGTTCTCGGCCTACGAGCCGTGGAAGGGCGATCTCCCGACGCGCATCAACGGCGTCTTGGTGTCGACGGATCCGGGCGATGCGAACGCCTACGCGCTCTTCAAACTGAAGGATCGCGGGACGTTCTTCATCAATCCGCAGGACAAGGTGTACGAAGGCATGGTCGTCGGCGAACACTCGAAGGACAACGACCTCGACGTCAACGTCTGCCGCGCCAAGAAGCTCACCAACATCCGCACCACGTCCGCCGACGAGAAACTCGTCCTGCCGCCGCCCCGCCGCTACACGGTGGAAGAGGCGCTCGAGTACATCGAAGACGACGAACTCGTCGAAATCACGCCCGACGCGGTCCGCATCCGCAAGGCGATGCTGCGCCCGAACGACCGCGAGCGCATGCGCAAGTCCGCCGAAGCCTGATCCCGACGGTGGGCGGCCGCGCATCCTGTGCGGCCGCCGGGCGGTGATGGCACGAGAACGTTGTGATCCTTTCGGCGGCGTCGTGCGGCGCGTCGCGATCCTTCTCGGTTCATTCGTCCGCAGTCAGCGCCTGCAGGTAACCGTGATAGGCGTAGACCCTGTCTCGTTGTCGGCCGCTCGTTTCGCGGAGAATCCCGATGTCGGCGAGAAGTTCGACGGCCTTGCGGGTCGTCGGAGGCGTCGACCCGATCAACTCCGTCGCGCCGGGCACCGTGATCATCGGGTGCGACGGCAAGACGTCGAGGAGTTGGATGGCCGCTACGGTGGCGCGGGGATGCGCCGTCAGCCGTCGACGGTCCCTATCGGTCAAAGCGAAGATTTTCTGCGCCGTTTCGACGCCGTCGTCGGCGGACTCTTCGACGCACTCGAGGAAGAAAAGCATCCATCCTTCCCAATCTCCCTCCGTCCGAACCGACGAAAGTCGATCGTAATACTCGCGACGTCGGCGCTTGATGGCGTGACTCAGGTAGAGAATCGGCGACGCGATCACTCCCCAATGCTCGAGGAGCAGGGTGACCAGAAGACGCCCGATGCGTCCGTTTCCATCGAGGAAAGGATGGATGGTTTCGAACTGAACGTGAGCCAGTCCCGCTTTCACGATGGGGGGCAGCGGGTCGTTCCCGTGGATCCAACGGTCGAGGTCGGATAGCACTTCGGGGACGACATCGGCGGGTGGAGGGACGAATCGGGCGTTGCCCGGACGTGTGCCTCCGACCCAGTTCTGCGTCGTACGTACGAGCCCCGGCGACTTGTCACCCCCGCGTCGAGTCCCGACTCCCTTCATCAGTTTCTTGTGGGCTTCGCAAAGAAGGCGTGCGCTCAACGGCAGCCCGTTCGGTTTCGCGATCTCTCGACGGGCGTGAGCGAGCGCCTCGATGTAGTTGCAGACGTCGGCGACGTCGTCGTTGGACGAACGCTCCGTGGCTTCGAATTCGAGGACGTCCCGCAGCGTCGCTTCCGTCCCCTCGATTTGTGACGTGAGCACGGCTTCCTTCCGGACGAACCCATAAAGGAACCAATCGGTGCTCGGGACCAGACTCGCGGCGACGCCGAGCCGTGTGACGGAGGCGGAAGCCCGGTCGCACGCGGATTCGATCGCCCCTTCCAAGCGCAGCGGAGGCGACGCGGGAGGAAGGGGGTGTGGGATGAACGCGCGGACGGATTCGCCCGCGAATTCGGCCACTCGGTATACCCCGGTGGTTCGGGTCATTAAGAAACGATCCTTTCTTAGTGAATCAGTCTAAGAAGCGATCGCTTCTTAGTCAATTCACCCTGGAAAAGGTGCCGTTTCTGCAACGAATAGGCTCGAAGCCGGCGCGTTTCAGCGCTTTTTCTTGGATTCCGCCTCGCGCAACGCGTCGAGGGAATCGCCGAGGAACTTGATCTCGTCGGCGCCGATCACCTTGCACGCCTTCGTCAGCATGTCGCGGAAGACGGCGACTTCCTTCGGCTGATAGGGGAACCCCAAGTTCGCGCCCTTTTCGTCTTCGCTGACCGGACCTTTGGTCCCGTCCGCGGCGATGAACGTGAACCACGGGATGCCGCCCTTCTCGGAGCCGCGCCACTTCGCGACGATCGCGTCCGCGTTTGTCATGCGATCGGTATCGATCTTCAAATCGACGAACTCCTTCGAGAGGATCGCGTGGATTTCGGGACGCGCCATCCAGTCTTCGAGCTTGTGGCACCAGCCGCACCACGGGGCTCCGAAGTGGAGGAACACCTGCTTGTTCTCCTTCTTCGCGGCTTCGAACGCGGCCGCTTCGAGCGCCGCGGCGTCCTGCTTCGGCGCCTCGTGCGCCTTCAGGAATTCGAGCACCTTCGCCTTGTCGTGCCCCATCCCTCCCTTTTTGCCCGGTTCTTGCTGCAACTCGAGGGGTTCGGTGTTTTGTTGGACGAGAGGCTTCCCGTCGGCGTCGAGGACGGTGAGATAGGGGATGGCCTTGAAGTTCGCGCCGTAGGTCTTCGCCACGTCGAGGTGCTTGTCGAAGCGTCCGACGTCGACCTTCACGAGCTCGTATTCGTAGAGCATTTCCCGTGCGATCTTGGGGTCGGACTTCATGCCGTCGGCGAGCACGACGCACCATCCGCACCAGTTGGCGCCCCACTGCACGAGCACGCGCTTGTTGTCTTTTTTCGCACGGGCGAGCGCGGCGCGAATGTCGGCCGCGGCGTCCGCCGCTTCGTCGTAGGTGGGCGGCTTCGGCTTCGCGGGCTTCGCCGCGGTACTCGTCGCGGGGCGAGACTCCGTGGGCGGTGTTTGCGCGACGGCGATCGCGGCGAGGAGAACGAACAGGAGGGGAAGACGACGATCCATCGGAGTCCTTTCGGCCCGCGGACTCCGCGGGGCGCCGCGCGGATCATCGTCCCGTGGTCGGCGACGCGCAAGGCTCCGGAAAAGCGTCACGCCCCCGAACGTCGCTTGCGACTGTCGGGGGCGCGGTTCCGGATCGACGTACGTCGATTACGGGAAGACGCCGCGGGCGCGGTAGGCCTCTGCGATGCGCAGGAGCGCCACGGCGTAGGCCGCGGTGCGCAGGTCGATGTTGCGTTCCTTCGCGGTCCGCGAGACGTTCGACCACGCTTCGAGAATCTGCCGCTTGAGGCGCGCGTCCACTTCGTCCAGTTCCCAGTACTCCGACGCGCGGTTTTGCAGCCACTCGAAGAAGGACACGATGACGCCGCCCGAGTTCGCGAGGATGTCCGGGACGACCGGGATGCCGCGGCTCGCGAGATTCGCGTCGCCCGCGGTCGTGGTCGGTCCGTTCGCACCTTCGACGACGACCTTCGCCTTGATCATGGGCGCGGTGCGGCCCGTGATCTGGTTCTCGATCGCGGCGGGCACCATGACGTCGCAGTCCGCCGACCAGAACGCGTCCGCCGAAACTTCCGGCGCGCCCGCGAAGCCCGGGAGCTTCTTGTTCGCGTCCATCCAAGCCTTGAGGCCCGCGACGTCGATTCCGGCGGGGTTCGCGACGGCGCCCGTGTGGTCCATGACGGCCACGACGGTCGCGCCCATCTCCGCGATGATCTTGCACGTCCAATAGCCGACGTTGCCGAAACCCTGCACCGCGATCTTCAAACCCTTGACGGAGCGGCCGGATTCCTTCGCCCACGCTTCGATGATGTGGCACACGCCTTGGCCCGTCGCCTTCTCACGGCCCTTCGAGCCGCCGCAGGCGAGAGACTTGCCGGTGACGACGCCCTTGCCGCGCGTGCGGTCCAGAATCGACACGGTGTTGACGTGGGTGTCCATCATCCAGTCCATGATCTGGCTGTTGGTGCCGACGTCGGGGGCGGGGATGTCGTATTCCGTGCCGATGTTGTTGCCGAGCGCGTGCGTGAAGCGACGCGTGAGGCGTTCCATCTCGGTGCGGGAGAGTTCTCCGGGACGGCAGGTCACGCCGCCCTTCGCGCCGCCGAAGGGAAGACCCGCGAGCGACGTCTTCCACGTCATCCACGCGGCGAGCGCCTTCACTTCGTGGATATCCACGTCGTGGTGGTAGCGGATCCCGCCCTTGTAGGGGCCGAGGATGTTGTTGTGTTGGATCCGGTATCCCTTGAACATGCGGATCCGGCCGTCGTCCATGCGGACGGGGAAGTTGAAGCTGATTTCGCTCTTCGGCTCGGTGAGGATGGCACGGATGGCCGGGTCGAGCTTGATCGCGTCCGCGGCGCGTTCGAATTGCGCGGTCGCCATCTCGTAGAGGTTGAGGTGGGCGTCGTTGTTGGCTTTGGTGTCGCTCATAAGTCCTGCCGTCGGGTAGGCCGCGGGGACTGTCCCCGGCTGCCGGCGTCCCTGAAGAATGCCCCAAGGATCGGCGGTAGGTCATACTCTCCGCCAACTTAGGTCCGATCAAGCCGCACGCCCCTCGACGGCGCGGACGTGCAGGTTTCCGAAGTTTGTTCCCGGATACGGCTTGCGTCCGGCGGACGGGGGTGCATAATCCCAACAGTTGGCGCGTCCCCGAGACCGACGCCGACGCCCGCGAGTTTCGTGCTCGCCCCGCCTCCCGGCGGGTGGCGGATCCGGTTCCCGTTGAATTCCGCCTCAGGTTTGCAGCGACGCTCCCGTGCGACGACCTCCCGGTTTTCCGCACGCCAGTGATTTGAATCGCGGTCTCGGTGTTTTTCAGGTTGGGAATGCTCGGCCGTTCGACGGCCTTTCGCTCGCGGTTTCCGGCAGTTTTCGGTGACGTCGCGGGTTTTCCCTTGATTGGGGTTTGATGATGAATCCTCGTGGATCGAGGCGTGGCGGCAA
>JAFMJN010000149.1 GCA_017853435.1 Planctomycetota bacterium
TTTTGACGCGCGGCGCGTCCGAGCAACGCCGTGACGAAGGCCCATCCCGACGCGCCGAGCGGCGACGCCGCCGCCCCCGCGAGCGGCACGACCAGTTCTGCGATCGGACGCACGGGTCGACCGAAGGCGTCCCGCGGCACGACCGCGAGCAGAAGATCGTCGACGAGCGCCTCGGCATCCGCATCCGCGTGCTCCGCCAACCAACCGACGAGATCCGGGAGTCGTACGACGTCGCGGACGTGGGGGCGCAACGACCCGAGCGTCGCACGCACGCGCAACAGAAGGCGTCGCGCGTCGAGCGGGGCTCCGTGTCCGACGAGAAGCGCCATCGGGACTTCCGCGCGCTCGACCGCGACCGGCTGTTCGAGGCCGCCGAGGTGGAGGCGACCCGTGCGATGCGCGCGCACCACCGCGGGCCCATGCAAGTCTTTCAACGCGAACCGCGCGAGGATGGACGAAGCGACGACCGCGTCCGGAGCACGCGCCGCTTCTTCGTCCGCGTACAGCGCGCGGGCGACGTCGCGCCACGGAACTTCCGCGGCCGCGTCGTTCTCGGCGCGTGCGAGTCCGCGTTGGAACATTTCGTGGGCGGCGAGTTCGCGAATCAGCGTCGTCGTCACCACGGAAAATCCGCCTTCGACCAATCGACGCTCCACCGCCGACGCGATGTCCTGCGCCATCGGCGCGGGGACGCCCTCCTCGTCGATCAACGCGGCGACGAGTTTCGAACGACTCCACGCGCAGAGAGCGGGATCTTCGCCGTCGGGCGCATGATCGAGCGCGTCGGGAGCCGGAGCCTTCACGCGGCGCACCGCGATCATGCGGCGGAGTTCCTCGCGCTGCTGACGCAGGCGACGGAAGGCGCGCGCCGCTTTCGCGTGCCCCGTTTCATCGAGGACCCGTTCGGAAAGGTCGAGCACGTCCGCCACCGAAGGCGGCACGCCCGGGAACGACCGATCGATGAACAACGTGACGACGCCCGCGAGTTCGTCGGCGAGAGCGCGATCGGGTTCGCCCGCGGCCGTCAGTGCGGCCGCGATGCCTTCCGCGACTTTGCGTTCGCGGAAAGGAACCAAGGTGCCGTCGTCCTCACGGACGCGGCTGGGCGCCATGGTTCCCCTTGGGTGTCACCTGCGTGAGTTCGGCGGCGAAGTCGTTCACGTCCTTGAATTCGCGATAGACGGATGCGAATCGGACGTAGGCGACCGGATCGATCGCCTTGAGTTCCGCCATCACGGCGTCGCCGATCCAGCGGGACGGCACCTCGCTGTCGAACATTTCCTTCACGCTCGCTTCGACGCGATCGACCATCGCTTCCATCGCCGCCGCGGGAACGGGGCGCTTCTCGCACGCGCGTTCGATCCCGTGGAGGATTTTGGTCCGGTCGAACGGCACCCGAGTGCCGTCCTTCTTCACGACGCGGAACGGCGTCTCTTCGACGCGTTCGTACGTGGTGTAACGGCGGGCGCACGCCACGCATTCGCGGCGGCGGCGCACGACGGCGCCCTCGTTGCTCGAACGCGAGTCGATGACCTTGTCGTTGTCCTGCTTGCAGAAAGGGCAGCGCATGTTGTCCGCTTCCGGGGAATGGGATTAGCACCGCCGGGGTCGGTGGGGCAAGCCCGACGGGCCTAATCCTCCCAGATGGCCGTTTCCCGACGTCCCGTCGAATCGGCGAAGCCGCGGTAGAGCCCTTCGGTGTTGAACGCGTAGGCGGAGGTTCCGTCCGCTCCGACCACGATCAGCCCACCGTCTCCGGGATCGAGCATGGCGATCACCGCGCGCGCGGCCGTCGCCGGATCTTCCCCGAAGTGACGCATCCGATTCGACACTTCCCTTGCGACACCGTGTCGGATGAAGACCTCGCCCGTCCCGGAACACGACACGGCACATCGCCCGTCGGCGAACGTCCCCGCCCCCGCGATCGGCGCGTCGCCGATGCGGCCCCATCGTTTGCCCGTGAGACCTCCCGTCGACGTCGCCGCCGCGAGTTCGCCCTTCGCGTCGCGCACGACGCAACCTACGGTGCCGTAGGCGTTTTCGCCGCGTACGGGCGCGGACGACGCGTGTGTCTTCTGCGCGGCGCGCCACTCTTCGAGGTAGCCGCGGCGCAGTTCGGTGTCGAACCACGTGTTCGGGACACGCTCGACCTTCATCAGATCCGCGAACGCTTCCGCGCCGTCGGCGGCGAGGAGCACATGACGCGTCTTCTCCATGACGAGGCGCGCGAGACTCACGGGGTGACGGACCGTCTTCACGCCCGCGACGGCGCCGGTCCGCAATCCGGATCCGACCATGACGCACGCATCGAGTTCGTGGGTGCCGTCGGCCGTGAAGGCGGCCCCTTTGCCGGCGTTGAAGCGGGGCTCGTCCTCGAGCACGCGGACGACGGCTTCCGCGACGTCGAGCGCGGACTCGCCGCGCTCGGCCCGCCGAATCCCTTCGGCGAGCGCCGCGTCGAGAGCGGCGTGGTAGCCGGCGATTTCAGCCGCCGAGAGGTTCTTGGGGATGACCCCGGCGCCCCCGTGCAGCGCGATCGACCAGGTCGGCTTCGCCGTCGATGCGTTCGGCAACGACGCGCACGCGACTCCGATCAAGAGAACACCGACGAGCATCCACGGAATCCGCATCACGAATCCTCCGTGGCGCGAGTGTAGCCACCGCGTCACTTGCCGATGCACCAAGACGCGAAGATACGATCGAGCACGGGATCCCCCGGTTCCGCGAATCTCAAACGGCGCAACACGCGCTGAGCCTCCCGCCAGTCGGAGGCGGCGAATTCGGGCGGGTGCGTCGCCAACGCGTCGATGCCGCGACGCACCACATCGGCGGCATCCCGAAGACCTTCGGCGACGCGAAGAGAGAACGCCGCGGGCGCGTCCCCGGATCCGCGCCGTAGTCGCTCGGCGACGGCCGCACGCAGTGCATCCAATCCCACGCCGGAAGGCGCGCACACTCCCAATGTTCCGATGGGGGTCTCGCGAACGAGGTCGAGATGCGTCGCGACCCGAAGCGCACACCCATCCGGGAAATCACTCCGCCGCGCGTCCGCGACGCCGACGAGCACATCCGCGCCGCGCACCTGCCGTTCGCGCATCGCATGCCCGAGGTCGTCGACGTCACCACGCGGGCCGTCGATGCCGGCGGTGTCGACCCACATCACCGGGACTCCGGCGCAGCTCCCTTCGCGTTCGAGGGCATCGCGGGTCGTCCCCGGGACGGAAGTCGTCAGCGCCGCGCCGCCGGTGAGTGCGTTCCACAACGTACTCTTCCCGGCGTTCGCCGCACCGACGAGAACCACCCGGTGTAACCCGCGTCGCGCATACCCGCTCGAAGCGGCGACCGCGGCGTCGAGACGCGCCGCCAGCAGGGACGCCCGATCGGCGAGATCGCCGGGAATCACGCTCGCCACATCCTGATCGGAGAAGTCCAAGGCGCTTTCGAGAGGAATCAGCAGATCCACCAACGCCTCTTCGAGACTTTCGATCAACCGCGAATCGCCGCCTTCGAGCGCGTGGTGCGCGGCGCGCGCCTCGGCGTCGTCGCGCGCGCGGATCAACGCCATCACGGCGTCCGCTTGGGCGAGATCGAGACGCCCGTTCATCACCGCCAACCGCGTGAAAGCTCCCGGTGCGGCGAGGGCCGCACCGAGGCCGATCAGATCGCGAACGACCGCCTCCGCCAACGCCGGACTACCCGGGACGAGCAGTTCGACGACATCGGTTCCCGTCACGGAACGGGGAGCCTTGTAGACCCAAACGTCGACGGGGATGCTCCAACCGTGGACGGGGACGCTCCACCATCCGATGCACGCTCCGCGAACGTCCGGATTCCATGACGCCGACGTGGGCTCGAACCGTGCGAGGAGAAAACGCGCGAGCCCCGATCCCGCCAAACGGATGACCGCACGCGCGGAGCGACCGCGGGCGGAAGCGATCGCGACGACGGCTTCCCCCGCCCTCAAGTTCTTACCCGCGCGTCGACTTCGCCGCGACCGCCGCCGGCTGAGCGGCCGCGATCGAGCGCTTGATGACCTTCGACTCGATGATGCCGACCAGCGACGACACGAGCCAGTAGAGCGAGAGTCCGGCCGCGTAGCCGTACATCATCACGCCGAAGAGCACGGGCATGAACATCATCATCTTCCGTTGCGTTTCCGCTTCGGGAGAGGTGACGGTCGGACGCGGCTGCAACCATGAGTTGAGGAACCACGCCACCATCATGAGGATCGGCAGAAGGTGCAGACCCGAAATGGTCTCCGACGATCCCGGCGGCAAGCAGCAGGAACCGAGTGAAACCAAAGGATTCGTCACGGGTGTCGTGAAGGTGACGAGGTGGTCGGGTTGCGAAAGGTCCTTCGCCCAAAGGAACGAAGCCTGACGCAGCGCGAGTTCGGAGCGCAATCCGGAGAACAACCCGTAGAAGACGGGAAGCTGAAGGAACAGCGGCAAGCACCCGCCGATCGGCATCATGCCGACGCCGTTGGCCTTCATGAGCTTGCTTTGTTCGGCCATCAACGCTCGGGGATCGTTCGAGTACTTCTCACGCAGCTTGTCGATCTCGGGCTTGATGCGCGCCATCACTTCGGAATGGCGGAGCATCGAGATCTGAGACTTGCGATTGATGGGGAAAAGAACGAGACGCACGGTGATCGTCAGGAGGACGATCGACCAGCCCCAGGACTGGGTCAAACCGTGGAACAGATTGAGAATCGCGAGAATCGCGCGGGCGAACACGCCGAAGAAGCCCAAGTCCTCGCTGTGCACCTTCGAAAGAACACCGCCCCACGCGTCGGCCTTCGCGCCGAGTTCCTTCGTCATCACGGCGGGCTCGTTCGGCCCGAAGTAGAGGAACATCTTGTGGACGGTCGGTTCGGATTTCGACGCCGCCACGCGGAACTCGGCTTCGGCGCGCGAACGGACCGCGATACCGACGGCACGTCCCCGGGCATCGGGATCGACCAATCCCGCGACGGACGCTTCCATACGGTCGGGGAACGTCTCGAATCCCGCATACACGCCGAAATACGGATTGACGTCGGCGACGAATTTCGGCGATGCCGCATCCCCGTTGAAAGGCACCTTCACGATGCCTTGGCCTTCGGCGTTGCGCGATGCGGACTTCGCCGCCTCGGCGGGCAGAACGCGGACGAACTTCGGGCTGCCTTCGGCGTTCTTCGAGAAGACGGCCGACGAAGCTCCGGCCAGATCTCCGGACGCGTGGAAGTCGCCGTCGATCGACACGCCGCCGGAAACGACGAGGCGGAACAGCTGATCGGCGACGCGGTCGCCGTTGCCGATCCAACGGAATCCCAACGCGACATCCGCGACCGATGCGTCGCGCGCGAGCGTGACGACCTTGGTCACTTCCCAACGATCGGGCTGCACCACCTTGAACGTGATGCTGTTCGCCGCTTCATCGACGACGGCCGACCATGCGCGGGATTCGAGCCCGGATGCGGGATCGGCGAGGTAGCGCAGTTCCAACGCGCGGGCGGCGTCGCGATAGTGCCGCAGGAGCGGCATCGGGTCCTTGTCACCCGCGCGCGGATGGTGTTCCTTCAGGTAGACGTCTTCGACGACGGCGCCCACGTTGGAGAGAACCAACTTGACCTTCGCGTTTTCGAGGACGAAGGTCTTGCGTTCCGCTTCCGGGACGGCCGGTTTCGGCGCATTCGTCACGGGCGGCGCGACGGGCGCGGTCTCCGTGCGCACGTCGGCCGGACGGGAAGCGGCCGGAGGCATCGGCTTCGGCGGCCAGATCTTCGGGCTGATGTAGCCGTGCCAAAGCACGAGGATGCCGAAGGCGATCACGAAGAAACCGATGAGGCGCTTGTCCATCGTAGTCGTAGATTTCAGACACCCGCCGTGAGGCGGCGCGCGAGGAATGGATCGAGTTCCGGGATCGCGAGAATCTTCGCGACCGTCGTGTTGATGTCGTACGCGACGCGGCGGAAACGGATGGTGTCGCCGTCGACGACGACGTAGCAAGACCGCTTGTCGCCGTCCCGCGGCTGTCCGACGGAGCCGACGTTCACGAAAGCGCGGGCGGGCAACGTCACCACCTCCGGCAGATCTTTCGCCGCACGGAATCCGAGCCCCGGAGCGAACATCCCGGGGACGTGGGTGTGCCCGCCGAACGCCGCGCGATGCGGGAACGAGCGGAACAGGGCATCCATGATCGCGGGCTCGTCGCCCCACTCGGGAAGGACGTATTCCCAAATCGGGTCGGCCGGAGAACCGTGGACGAACAGCATCCCGTCCCGTTCATGGGTCGTTTCGAAGTTGTCGATTTGATCCCAGTAGGCGTAGTTGGCTTCCTTGGGAAATTCGGGCGCGCTGAGTCGCGACCGCGTCCATTCGAGGGCGCGGCGTGCACGCGGATTGAAGTCCTCGGCGATGTTGAGGAGACCGTCTTCGTGATTGCCTCGGAGGATGAACGAGCATCCCCGGACCATGTCGAGGCACTCCCGCGGGTTCGGCCCGTAGCCGATCACGTCGCCGAGGCAGACGCATTCCGTCACCCCGAGGGACGCCATGTCCGCCTGAACGGCGCCCAGGGCTTCGATGTTGGCGTGAAGGTCCGAGATGATCGCGAACACGGTCAGGGAGGCTAACAGCCGGGGCGTCCCCCTTCGACCCGACGGCTACCCGGGAGTTCGACCCCTTCGTGAGCGAGCAGTTTCCGCTTGTAGTCGAGCCCGCCGTCCGCACTGAACCCTCCGATCGCCCCTCCCGAC
>JAFMJN010000150.1 GCA_017853435.1 Planctomycetota bacterium
CGGCGCCTCCCGCCGCGCCTAGTCTTTGCGGCCGTGCCTGCGGCCCGGCCTGCAAATCCATCGCGATGAGCCGACTTTGCTTGGAGCCCGACGACCGATGGTCGCCGGGCTCCTTCGCTTTTCGTCGGGGTGGCGCCGACGTTGTCGGCGCGCGCGTCGTCCGGCGCCTGCGGCGCCTCCCGCCGCGCCTAGTCTTTGCGGCCGTGCCTGCGGCCCGGCCTGCAATCGGCGCCGGTGCTGCACCCCGGTGGAGGCGGGCGAGACCCGTGCCGTCGCTGATACGATTTCGGCAGCATGGCGCCGCGACCGGACCTCATTCCTTGACCGTACCCATCCGAATCGCCGGAACGATCGACCGCGATCGAGGGGCGAACCGTTTCGGGCGCAGGGGCATCGTCGTTTCTTTGGCCCTGTTCCTCGCGGGGTGCACGACCTACGAGCCGCGACCGTTGGATATGGGAGCGACCCTCGATGCGTGGAACCGTCGAGTCGCGGCTCTCGAGTCGCCGGAAACTCGCGACGCCGCCTCGCGACCCTCGACGTTCGATGCGAAGGACGGCGTCGATCTCGAAGAAGCCGAGCGCATCGCCTTGGTCTTCAACGGCGAGTTGCGCGTCGCGCGCGCCGAACTCGCGATTCGCAGCGTCGTCGCCGAGCACGCCGGCACCTGGGACGACCCCGTTCTCGGTGCCGATTTCGAACGCGTCGTTTCGAACGCCGGAGGCATCAGCCCGACGGTGCTTCGTCCGACACTCTCCGTGACGTTGCCGATCTCGGGCAGGCTCGGCTTGCTGCGCGCAGCGGCGGACGCCGACGCCCGCGTCGAGTTGACGCGTGTCGCGGCCCTCGAGTGGGACGTCCGATCCCGGACGCGACGCGCGTGGTTCGAGCGGGCGGGTGCCGCAGCCCGCGTCGCGTTGATGAAGACCGTCGTCGATTCGGTGGATGCTTGGGCGTCCGTTGCCGCGCGACAGGCGGAGGCGGGTGTGCTTACGGGACTCGAAGCACGTCTCTTCACCCTCGAAGGGACTCTCCTTCGGATGGATCTCGCGGAGGCGGTCGATGCGGAGAGGGAGGCCGATGCGCGTCTCCGTGAACTGATCGGATTGGCGCCGGGGCCCGAGCCCCGATTCGTGTTCGACGGATGGAAGGCGGACGAGAACCGTCACGGCGAGGACTGGAAGACGCGCAACCTGGAGATCGCCTTGCGGGCGGCCGAGTACGAAGCGGCCGAACGACGCCTCGAACTCGAAGTCCGCCGTCAGTATCCCGATCTCACGATCGGACCCGGATTCGGGACCGATCGCGGAGAACGCAGGCTGTTGTTCGACCTGTCGATCCCGATTCCGTTGTGGAACGTGAACGCAGGTCCGATCGCCGAGGCGGAGGCCGTGCGCGAGGCCGCTCGTATTCGGTTCGATGCGGAATGCGAATCGGTCGGATCGAAGGTGGCGGTCGCCGCGGCCGCGGCGGTGTCGGCGACCCGTCGTCGCCGCGCGATCGAGGAATCGGTGATTCCTTTGGCCGACGCGCAACTCGCGGACGTCGGGCGTATGGCGGATCTCGGGCGCATGGAACCCGTGATCGCGCTTCAGGCCGTCAAGACGCGCCACGAAGCGGCACTGCGTTTGATCGACGCTCGCATCGCCGAAGCTTCGGCGGCGGATGTCCTGCGACGATGGATCGGTCCATCCGACGCGGGACGCGCCGACGTGTCGGCGGATCAGGGGATCGGAGAGGAACGACGATGAACACTGCTTCGAATCGATACGGTGGTCGGCGCGGACTGCGCATCGCCGCGGGCATCGCGTGTCTTCTTCTCGGCGCCTGCGGCAAGGACGTCGCCCCAGCGCACGATCATCCGCATGCCGAAGGTGCGGCTCCGACGAATCGCATCGACATCAATGCGAGCGTGCGCCAAAACCTCGGCATGACGTTCGCGAAGGTCGAAACGCGGCGCGTCGCGCGCACATTGCGACTTCCGGGCGTGTTCGAAATCCCCGACGACGGCAAGCGTGCGTACGGCGCGCGCATGGGCGGGACGGTCGAGATCCTCGTGAAGCGCTACGCGAAGGTCGAATCGGGGACTCCACTGTTCACCATCGACGGTCCCGCATGGCGGCAACTCAAAGCCGAACTCGTCGATGCCGAGACGAAAATCGCGGCCGCGGCCGCGGACGTGACGGCGACGGACGCCATGATCGAGGCCGAATCCGCACGTGCCGCCGAGGTGCGGAAGGGCGTCGACGTGCTGTCGGCGCGCGTCGTCGTGTTGGAGAAGTTGCGCGCGTCGGGCGGCGGTCGCGAAGACGACGTCGCCGCGGCGAAGGCGGACTTGGTCGAAATGAACATCAAGGCCGCCGAGTCGGCGGCGCGCGCGGCGGAACTCCGTGCGAAGCGCGTGGAATCGTCGAGCCGAATCGAGGCCGGAAAGGCACGGGTGGCGATCCTTCTCGATGCGGCGTCGGCACTTTCGGGATCGTCGGTCGACGAACTCGCCGCCGCTTCGAAGGACGCACCGGGTACGCCGAATTGGAAAGCGATCGGCCGGGTCGTCGTCAAGGCGACCGATGCGGGCGTCGTCGACTCCGTCGATGCGACATCGGGCGCCGTGATCGCCGAAGGGGCGAACGTGGTGTCGATCGTCAAACCGGATCGTATGCGGTTCCGGGCGGCGGTCTTGCAGGGAGACGTCGAAAAAGTCTCCGCCGTCACCACCGGCGTCGTCGTGAAATCGACGGAAGGCGCGGGGCCTTCGACGTCCATCGCCGGAACCGTCGGTCTCGCGCCCGTAGCCGGAGCGTCGCAGCGGACCTTCGACATCCACCTGACGCCGAACCGTTCCGACGCTCCGCCCGCATGGGCGCACCCGGGTACCCACGCGTTTCTCGAACTGACGCTCGCCTCCGGAGCGGTGGACGACGCCCTCGCCGTACCGCTCCGTTGCATCGTGAAGGACGGGACGACGGCGATCTTCTTCAGGAGGGATCCGGCCGATCCCGACAAGGCGATCCGCATGGAAGCCGATCTCGGCCCGAGCGACGGACGATGGGTGGTGCTTCAAAGTGGAGTGGCGGAGGGCAACGAAGTCGTCGCCGACGGCGTCCACCAACTTCTCGTCGCGACGAGCGGGAGCATCACCAAGGGCGGCCACTTCCACCCGGACGGAACCTTCCACGAAGGCGACAAGTAGTCTTCGAAATCCGACCCGATCATGTTGAACCAACTCATCGCCTTCTCGATCCGACGCGCATCGTTCGTCGTCGTGATCGCCGTGGCGTTGGTCGCCTACGCGGTCGCACGTCTTCCGAAGATGCCGGTCGACGTGTTCCCCGAATTGAATGCGCCGACGGTCGTCGTTCTCGCGGAATCGGGAGGATTGGCGGCGGAGGAAGTCGAACAGTTCGTGACGTTCCCCGTCGAATCCGCGATGAACGGATTGCCGGGCGTGCGACGCGTTCGAAGCGCCTCCGCGGTCTCGCTCGCGCTCGTGTGGGTCGAGTTCGACTGGGGGACCGACATCCACCTCGCGCGTCAATGGGTCGGGGAGCGGCTTTCCGCGATCCGTGAAACGCTGCCCGACGGCGTGAGTCCCGTGATGACTCCCATCACGAGCATCACCGGCGAGATCATGCTCCTCGCGGTGTCCTCTCCGAACGGCTCCGTCGACGATCTCGAGATCCGCGCGTGGTCCGAATTCGAACTGCGCAATCGGTTGCTCGCGGTGCCGGGGGTCGCTCAGGTGTCCACGATCGGCGGCGAGCTTCCCGAGTTCCAGGTCGTCGTCAAGCAGGATCGACTCGCGCTCCACGGCGTCGGATTCGCCGAGGTCGCGGAGGCCGTTCGCGGCGCACACAGCACCGCGATCGCCGGGCGCCTCGACGATTTCGAGGGAGCGGAAATCGCCATCAGGCAGACGGCGCGTGTGCGCGGCGTCGCGGATATCGCCGCGACCGTCGTGGCGATTCGCGGTGGGCAGCCGCTCACCGTCGGAGACGTCGCGGATGTGCGCGTCGGACCCGCACCGAAACGCGGAACCGCATCGAACGACGGACGCTCGTCGGTTGTGTTGACGATTCAGAAATCTCCGGGCACGAATACGCTCGACGTGACGGCCCGCATCGACGCGGCCCTCGACGGCATCGAGAAGGCGGCTCCCACCGGAATCGTGGTCAACCGCAACGTCTTCAGGCAAAGCCATTTCATCCGACGTTCGATGGACAACGTCACGTCGGTGTTGCGCGACGCGACCCTGATCGTCGCCTTCGTTCTCGTTCTTTTTCTGTTGAACGTCCGTACGACGATCATCACCCTCGCGGCGTTGCCCCTGTCGCTTTCGGCGGCCTTGCTCGCCCTCGACTGGATCGGACTCACGCTCAACGTGATGACGCTCGGAGGATTGGCGGTCGCCATCGGTGAACTCGTCGACGATGCGATCATCGACGTCGAAAACGTACATCGTCGACTAAAGGAGAACGCCGAACTCCCCGAATCCGCGCGCAGGCCCTTCACCACGGTCGTGTTCGACGCGAGCAACGAGATCCGCGGTTCCGTCGTTTACGCGACCGTGCTGATCTGCGTGGTCTTCGTCCCGTTGATGTTCCTCGGCGGCGTCGAGGGCCGATTCTTCAAGCCCTTGGCGATCACGTACGTGGTCTCCATCGGGGCCTCGTTGCTCGTCGCGCTGACGGTCACCCCGGCGATGTGCGCGCTGTTGCTTCGAAAAACGGGACGCGGAGAGAACTCCTCGGGGGCTTCGGGGGAAGGAGCCTTCGTTCGGAAGCTGAAGGCGCTGTACGCACCCGTCCTTGGGTTTTCCATGCGCAACGGGAAGCCGATCCTTCTTTTCGCGGTCGTCGCCACCGCGGCCTCGTTGTTCGTCGCTCGGACCTTCGGAACGTCGTTCCTCCCGGAATTCAACGAGGGTTCGTTCACACTGTTCGTTTCGTCGCCCCCGGGAACGTCGCTCGCCGAGAACAACCGCGCGGTCCTCGGAATAGAAACCCGTATGTTGGCGATTCCCGGGGTCGCGTCGGTGACGCGTCGAACGGGACGCGCCGAGAAGGACGAACACGCCGAACCGGTGTCGAACAGCGAAGTCGACGTGGTGCTCGAGGACCGCGCCGACAAGAGCGCGATTCGCGCCGAAATCGGACGGATCGCCGCGAGCCTTCCGGGAATCACCGTGCAGATCGGACAGCCGATCGAGCATCGACTGTCGCACATTCTCTCCGGGACGCCGGCGGCGATCGCCGTGAACATCTACGGCGAAGATCTCTCGGTTCTCCGGACGCTGGCGCGGGAGGTCGAATCGGTTCTCGAAGGGACGCCGGGAACGACCGACGTGACGGCGAATCGCGAGGTGCTCGTGACGTCGATGCCGATTCGCTATCGGTCGGCGGATCTCGCCGCCGCTGGGCTGACTCCGGCCGCTGCCGCCGAGCAAGTGGAGGCCGCGTTGCACGGGGTCGTCGTCGGTGAAGTGAACACGGGGTCGCGACGTCAGGATCTCGTCGTTCGGCTCGACGCCGACGAACGTCGCACTCCCGACGACGTGCGGCGCCTCGTCTTGCACGCGCCGGCTGCACCGGGGATGCGCGTACGTCTCGAAGACGTGGCCGACGTCGGACTCGAGCGGACGCCGCACGTGATCGCGCGCGAGAACGCGCGCCGCAAAGCGGTCGTCTCCTGCAACGTCGCGGAAGGGGCGAATCTCGGAGACCTCGTCGCGTCGGTACGCCGTGCCGTCGAGCCCGTCGTCCATGCACGCGGCTGCACCGTCGAGTTCGGCGGGCAGTTCGAAGCGCAGCAGTCCGCCGTCCGGACGCTCGTCGTCGCGGGGGCGGGGATCGTCGTCGTGATGCTGTTGCTTCTCCAACTCGCGACCGGGTCGTTCGGAGTGGCTATGCTCGTCATGGCCAACCTCCCGTTGGCCGTCATCGGCGGAGTCGCCGCCGTATTCGTGACGGATTCCGTCGCACATGCGGGGCTGATCGACAATCTCGCCGCCTTGCTCGGCATGACGAAGGCTTCCTATGCGGCGCCCGTCCTGTCGCTCGCGAGTCTCGTCGGGTTCATCACGCTGTTCGGAATCGCCGTCCGCAACGGGATTCTTCTCGTGAACCACTATCGGCATCTACTCGACGTCGAGTCCGCGACCGTCGAGGAAGCCGTCCGTCGTGGATCGATGGAGCGCCTCGTCCCCGTTCTCATGACCGCGTTGTCCGCGGTGCTCGGTTTGCTTCCTCTCGCGTTGGCCGGGGGAGAGCCCGGCAGCGAGTTGCTCGCGCCGTTGGCCGTCGTGGTGCTCGGCGGCTTGTTCACTTCGACTTTCCTCAATCTGATCGTCGTCCCCGCGGGCTACTTGATGCTGCGGAGGCGAAAAGGAGTCCCATCATGAAATCGTCCGCTTCGACGCGTTCGCTCGCTTTCGTCACGTGCCTGGTCGTTTCGATTTTCATCGCGGGATGCGGGAAGGGAGACCACGTCCACCTTCCGGACGGCAGTCACCCCGAAGACGGCGGCGGCAACGAGACCCCGAAGCCGCACGTCCACGGTCCCGACTGCAAGCACGACGAAAAGGCCGACGGGCACACCCACGGGTCGGGAAAGGTGATCGATCTCGGGCAAGCGACGATCGACGGGTTCGTGATGAAGGCGACCCGCGACGACGGGGCGATCGTGGCGGGCAAGGATGCTCCGATCGA
>JAFMJN010000151.1 GCA_017853435.1 Planctomycetota bacterium
GTGGCCGCCGCCATCCACGCGGTCGCCAAAAGGTCGCCGGTGGCGGCCGTCCACGACACGGCTTGAATACCACCCGGCAGGATGGCTGCGCATACCGCTCCGAGCAACGCGCCGCGTGGGCTGCACAGCCGCAACAAGATTCGGTGGAGAAGTACGGCGACGCACCCGTGGATCAAAAGGAAGCCGACGTGGAACCAGAAAGGATCGGCGAACGATCCGTTCAGTTGCATCAACGTCCACCAAAACAGCCACGCGACGGGTCGGTAGAGATACCTCGGCGGCGCATCACCCGCTTCGGCGAGCGCCAACATTTCCTGCGCGCGATCCTTCGCCGCGCCGTCGTCGATGCCGAGTTCCGTTCCTATCCCGGGAAGCAGCGCATAATCGTCGAGCTGAAAAGGAAGCGTCGCCGTCCACGAGTGGACGACGACGGCCAAAACGAACACTGCGAGCGAGTGAAGTCGTTCGCGGGAGATCACTGAATGGTGAACGGCAGCAGATTCGAGACGACTCTGCCGACGGGGTTGGCGGACGGAACCAACAGCGCTTGGAAGTACGCCGTCAGTCCGGGGGCCGCGGGCACCGGGAACACGAGGTCATAGACGCCGCTCGCGTCGAGAACCACGGTTCCGGGCACCAACAACAGCGCCGATCCCGAGGCGACGTTGATCGACATCGTCCCCACGCCGTCGTAGTAGGTCGGCGACGCCACGATGTCGGCGATGAGGAACACTTGGTCACCTTCGAGTCCGGAGACGCGAACGGTGCCCGTCTGCCCGCCGATGTTCGACGCGACGGACGCGAGAGGCGGCGTCGGCAACAACGCATCCACACGGAATGCATCGATGGTCCAACCTCCGCGGGTCACCGACGTGTCGGACTGAAGGTTGAATCGAACGCGGACGTCGGGTTGGTTGTTGACCGTCGTGCCGAGATCCACCGATTGCTCGACCCATGTCGTATCGAGGGTGTCGCCCGTGTTCGGATTGGTCCACAGCGTGGTGTAGGCCCCACCGTTCACGTTGGATTGCACCCGCGCGAAGTCGTAGGTCGAGGTCTCCACCGTCAGCCATCGACGGAACGTCGCCGTCACCCCGGTCTTGCCCGTGCAGTTGATGGCGGGAGACGTCAGCGTGGTGTTGACGTTGTTGGCGTAGTTGCCGTTGAAGCCCGCAGCCGAAAGATCGGTGCCGCGAACGCGCGTGCCGTTGAACGCGGTCGCGGGGTCATACGCGTGCGCGGCATTGCCGGGGGCCTGCCACTGCCAGTCGCTGGTTCCCTGCGTCGCCGCCGTCGTCCAACCCGGATCGACGCCTTCCATGTCGTCGGAGAAGATCGGAATCTGTCGGCCCGTGCGATAGGAATAGGTCGCCGTCGGCGCCCCTTCCGGCGACGTCGCCGAAAGACCGACGCTCGTGGTGGCGGTCACGTAATACGCCACCTTCGCGCCCGCGGCTTGCACCGGAATGGTGCCTTGCCACGTGTTGCCGCCGATGTTGGTCATGACGGAAGACGTGAACGCGCCCCCGCTCACGTTGCGCCACAAAGACGCCCCGGTCACGGTCGCTCCATTGCTCGCCGTGATGGTCGCGCGCACGACGACCGGAGCGTTTTGGTCGTAGGTGTTCGGTACGGGTAGATGCGTGATGGTCGCTCCCTGAATCGGGAACGGCACTCCGTGCTGGACCGTGAAGCCCTGATGGAACTTCATCAGATTCGGCGTGCCGTCGTTCAGGTTCGCGTTGTTGTCGTCCTGGAGCAGGAAGTCGAGCAACGACTCGGGCTCGGACTGAGGCGATCCATGCAGATGGCGCCAAAGCATCTGATCGAGCTGTGTGCGGCCCGCGGCCCCGAACGCGTTCGAGAACTGCACGCGGGTGTGCCACACGCACGCCGCGATGAGTTGCCCGCGGGCGTGGATCGCCGTACCGCACGACGTCGGATACTGACACGTGTTGTCGGCGTTGCGGATGATCGTGCCGACGCCTTGGAAACCGAGACCGATGACGGGGTTGTTTTCCACGGCTGCGGCCTGCGCGTCGGAGAATCCTTCGCCGAGGTGGCCGGGCACCGAGAACCCGTGGGACGCGTAGATGCGCGTCGTCACGTGGTGGCCGTATTCATGTTCGACCACGCTTCCCGAATACGCGGTGTTGATGCAACCGCCGCCCGGGGGATAGAAATTGATCGATTGCGCCGACGGGCTGTAGAACGCGTTGCAATTGCCCGTGACGTTGATGTTCGCGACGATCGGCGTGTCGAAGAGCACTTCCGCCGGATTCATCGCCTTGATGTAGTTGCGGATCTTCGTCCCGAAGAAGTAGGCGTCGCGCTCGGCGAGTTGAGAAATCGTATCGGTCCACGTGACGTCGAGCACGCCCGTCGTCGCGGTGCCGGTGAACGCCGCTTGAGCTCCACCCGTCGCCGAGTTGTTGGTCGTGATGTACGCGCCGTCGAGCCCCGACGTCACCGTGATGGAGGCCGCGCCTCCGGTGTAGGAATACGCGCCCGCGGCGTCCGCCGTCACGGTCGCACCACCGGCGTTGAGGCGCACGTAGGGGAAGTTGCGCGCGACGGGCGCTTGATCGGGAGCGACGCCGTCGTGCACCGTTCCCGAAGTCACACCGGAGAACGATGCGAACCACAAGATCGAAGCCAACGGTGACGGCGTATCCGTCGCCACCGGTCGTTCATCGTGCCCGTCATGCGCGCACGTCGCCCCGTGCTTGTGGCCGTGGCCGTGCAGCGCGCACATGCGATCGTCGTTCCACCACTTGACGATGGATCCATCCTTCGCGTCCACGCGGACGATCCACGTCGCATCGGGTCGCGCGGAGTGCCAAGAGAATTCCCACACCAGACGACCTTCGCGCGTGATGCGGTCTTCGACGACATGCACGGCGAGACGCTCGGTGTGCGGAGTGAGTACCGTCTCGTCGGTCAAGTAGCCCATACCGGAGAGGAAGCGCTTCGCGGTATCGCGTGCGGCGGCGAACGGGATCGACGCCTTGTCGTCGAGCGCGTGGTCGGGAACGAAGCGTCCTCCCCACATCACGAGCTTGCCGGATTCGTGGACACGGAAGCCGAGGCCGCAGTCGAGGGCCCGGGCTTCGCCGACGAATTGACCGAAGTCGACATACCAGATCGATCCCGCCTGCACGGCGGCGGTGAAGCGAAACGCGGTCGGAGAGATGCCGATCGTCGGAGCCAACTCCCGGACGAGCGCCTCGGTGGCGGCACGCACGTCGGATTCCGTGGGGGATTCGCGCGTCACGGAGATACCGGGGCCGAACGCGCGCCACGGTTGACCGGTGCGGGGGTCCGACAGGAGGGTCCACCCCGCATGGGCCGCGGCCCATGCGCGCCAACCCGCGTTGGATGCGGCCAATGTGGACTGCTCGCCGAAATTCAGCGTCCACTCGACGGGCGTCGGAGCCTCGGGCCCGATTTGCGTCCCCCAACGGCCGACTTGGCGGCCCGTCGACGTCGGATCCTGACCCACAACCGTGCCGCTCACGAGGAGCAGGACGGCCACGAACGTGGCTATGGCGTTCTTCATGATGATGCGAGTGGCAAGCGCCGTGTCCGGGTGTTCCTCAAGTATGTTACAGGAACCCCATCAAGCCATGAAACGCGCGACGCCCCGATCCTGTTTCTCCGTGCACCCGAAAGATCGTGCTTTTTTCGCCGCCACCGCCGTTTTGACGCTCTTTGCCGTTTTGCTTCCGGCGTCGTGCGCTTCCAAACCGATGGATCTTTCGCGCGACCACTGCGCTCCGACGACCATCAGGGTCGGAACTTCGCCGTTGGGCGATGTCGTCGTGAGACTTCGGGCGGATCGACGCCCACTCCGGGAACAGGGCGCCTCGTCCTTCCTCGGTGAATCCACCGTCGCCGATCAGGACTTCCGGGTCCCATTGATCGAGGGAGTTCTTCGAGTCGTCGGTCGAGACGCGCGCGACGCCGGTCTGGTTCGCTCGGCCAGCCTCTTCGAAGACCGCCAAACCTTTCGCATCGACGTCGTCGTCGACCACGCCCGCCTCGGGTACACGGAGGGGGTGTCGACGTTGATCCCGATTCTCCCCGCCTCTTCCGTCGAAGCGCACGTCGCTCTCAGGTTCATTTTCTCGGATATCGACGGGCGTATCTATCTCGACAAGGCGTACGAAGCCGTCGAAAGCGGCAGCGGATCCGCCATCGGCAATCGGAAGGACGCGGCCGCCGACCTTTTCGGGAAAGCCTTGCGCATCGTCGTCGACGGATTCCTGGTCGATGCGCGGAACGCCTACGAAACATGGTGGGCGCGTTTCCCCGATAGCCGCCCCACGCGGTGATCGCGCGGGGTTCGAGCGTGGGGCGCATCGCGGCAAGATTCAATCTATAGTGTGCCGGACCACAAGCACCGCTAGATCTAGTCGTCGTGCTCCAATTCGACACCCCAGTACGCATCGCTCACGAATTGCATCCAAGACGGTCGCCGATTCGCTTTGTTGACCAGCAGGCAAGGGCTCCACACGGGCTTTCCCGGAGGCGCCACCAAGGACATGCCCGCTTCGTTGAGCAACCGACTCCCCTTCTTGACGTTGCAAGGGATGCAAGAAAGGACGCAGTTGTCCCACGTCGTGCGTCCTCCGCGGCTTCTCGGGACCACGTGATCGATCGAAAGCTCCGCCGCCGACTGCCCTTTTCCGCAGTACTGACACCGGTATCCGTCGCGTCGGTAGAGATTTCGACGGGAAAACGGCACACTTCGCCGGGGAGGGCTGTCGTGTTCCGTCAGAACGATGATTTCGGGAACCCGAATCGACGAACGCACGGTTCGGATCGACGGTTCTCCATCCTTCGGTCGAAGGTCGGACCAGGATCGGAGGTCGTGGGTGATGCAGGTCTCGGGTTCGATGACCTTCGCGGCCCCCCGACACACCAACCCCAACGCCGACCAAACGGTCGTCGTCGTAATCGCCACCCACGATCGGTTCAGCACCAGAGTCGGATCGTTCAGCATCCGTCATCCTTCGCCCCGGGGGGCCCGCCCCACCGGGATGTGCGCTTCCGTCTCCATCCTACAGGAGCGACCCGAAAGGTGGAAACCGCCGCAACTTTTGGCGGACGCGCCGTTTCCGTAACATGACCGCCCATGCCCCTTTGGAGCCTGCCATGAAGCGTCTCATCGTGTTCGCCGCCGCGCTGTTCGCCGTCGCGGGCTGTGAAACCGTGCAACACGGCACGACGACCCTCGACCCGACGCGATCGGTCTCCATCGCCCGAAGCCAATTCGACGATATTCCGGTTCCGGAAGGTTTGCAGATCATCACCCTCGGGAACCGATCATTCACCTACGAACGCGGCGGGGTCCGCGTCGGCCGCCTCGAGTACTCGGGACCGGTCGCCGGAGACGACGTGGTGGGTTTCTACCGCGCCAACATGCCCCTACAGCCTTACGGCTGGACGCTGACCGAAGAGAAGCGCGAGGACGCTTCGACGTCGATGCTCTTCCGCAAGGGCTCGGCGAAGTGCGTCCTCTCCATTTCCCTCGGAACGAGAAATTCGACGCTGACGATCGACGTCACGTCGGAGTGAGCCGAACATGACCGACAAGACCGCCATGAATTCACCCGAAGTCCCGTCCGCCATGCCTCAGGCGAAGCAGGATGCCTGGGAGCGTTTCGTCGACGACGTCAGCGAACGTCCGCTGCACTACGTGACGATGCTCCTCGTCTGCGGCGCGGTGTTGGCCGGCGTGCTGATCGGCAAGGACATGATCGGCTCATCGAAGGAAGCGAAGCTCGACGACGTCGCGCGCGCTCTCGAGATCGGTGCCAACACGACGAAGCGCCCCGAAGAGCGCATCGCCGTCCTCGACGAAGCGAAGGCGCGCACCCAAGGCACGCCCAGCGAAGCCGCGCGCTTGTTCGCCCTCGCCTGCGCCCACCGCGATCTCGCGGAAGATGCGCTCGACGGTGCGACCAAGCTGAAGGGTTGGAAGGACTGCATGTCCTTCTGCAACGAACTCAAGGCGTCGTTCCCCGCGTCGGTGTGGAACAAATTCCCGTCGCGTCCGCCGGCGGGCGCCGGTACCGAATCCGGAAAATCGGCGGTCGAACTCCTGGCGGATCACGCCGCGGTTCAAGTCGCGTTCCTCGAGAAAAATCCTTTCAACGCCGTCGGCAAAGCCGATCCGGGTTTGAGGGCGACCATCGAACTCGAAGACGGCAAGAAGATCGTCGTCGGCGAGTTCTACAGCTCGGTGGCGCCGTTCCACGTCGCGAACTTCGTGAAACTCGCGAAGGACGGCTACTACCCGGGCACGTCGTTCTCCTCGTTCCGTCGCGGCAATCTCAAGTCGAACACCGCCGCGGGTCAGACCGCGGTGAACGTCGGTCTCGAATTCGCGGATCCGATGACGAAGGTCACTCCGGACAACCGCGACGACGACGGCACGAAGGACATCGGCTATTCCGTGCGCGACGAAGCCAACAGCCTTCCGTACGCCGCGGGTTCGCTCGTCGCCGTGCAGGACTGGAACACCGGCGGCGACAGCGCCTCGCGGCTCGCCGTGTACGCGGAAGAACCCGCGTTTGGATACGGCACGATCTTCGCACGCGTGACGGACGAAGCGAGCCTCAAGGTGCTCCGCGACATGCTCGCCGTCGACGGCGACGCGGGCAACACGATCCGCATCAAGAGCCCGTTCAAGATCA
>JAFMJN010000152.1 GCA_017853435.1 Planctomycetota bacterium
TTCGGTGTCCTTGATATTGACGATTTGGATCGCCGTCGCCGTACGACCGTTGATGTCGTAGGCGGTCCACGTCACGTTGTTGTTGCCGAGGACGAAGTGGGCGGGGGCGTTGTTCGCGTACGACGTCGCCGAAAGGCCGCAGTTGTCCGCGACACCCGTCGGCACGCCGAGGTTCACGCCAGCGGACAACTTCGTGCAAGAGCCCGCGTCCGTAGAAACGGCCAACGCGCCCGTCAGGTCGGCGGGCGCGGTGATCGTCGGGTTCGTTTGGTCGTCGAACGTGACCGTGTACGTCACCGTGTTCGAGATCGAATTGCCGCAAGCGTCCTTCACCGTCACGACGACGGGGACCACTTGGTCACCCGAGTACGACGTGCCAGCCGCCGGCGACTGGGTCACCGTGAGGTTGGCGCGCTGCGTCGTGATGTCGGTCGACACCGCACGAACTTCGGCGGTGTAGTCCGGCACCGTGGCGGAGCAGGGGTTGGACGACCCCAATACCACCGTGCGGAGGACGGCATTGCTGCCGTTCCAGCCGGACAAGGTGTTCGCCGCAATTGCTGGCGGCGTCGTGTCTTGCTGGTGGATAACCTGAACCAGCGTCGTCGTCACGGAGTTCGCCGTCGCCGACCACGTTCGCGTTCGAACGATGGCGACGGGGCACGTGCCGAGCGCGATTTGATCGGCGTACGTCGGCGTTGCACCTTCCGTCGCGGTCGCACTACCCACCGTTGCCGAGTTGGGGGCGACGCTCACACCGTTTTCCACAACCGCGGAGGGGACGGGCACTTGCGCGGTGGAGGTGTAGGTATTGCCGCCGATGGTCAGCGTGATGACCGGGGCGGGGCCTTGAGCGGCGACCAACGCCGGCATGAGCACGGCGACGATCATCGTCAGCACCAGGTTGGAGGCAGTGAGCTTACGCATGAGAATTGACAGGTTCGACATGGTCGAGAACTCCGACGACGAGGCCGCTCCAAGCGGAGCGGGGTGACCTTGGTTCACGGATCGCGTGACAAAACGGCTGAAAGCCGCTCCGAGGGAGCGGCCGCCGCGTGCGTGATTCGCACGATGGTGAGGGCTGAAATTCATGGGTTTTGTGTAGACACGGCGATCCGAGATGGATTCGCACATGGGCAATCTATCATGTCGGCGGACGACGGGGCTCGACTTGTGTCCCAAACGATATTTTTTTTGCCGACAACGCGCGAAGAATCCAAGGCTTTACGTTTTCTTCGCGAAAAGGCAACTCATGGATGAATGCAGCATATCCCGTGATGGGGTCAGAGGTTGCGAAATCCGGGGGACGGGACGGTAGGCCCCGAACATTCTTTCTAAAAAATCTACGCCCGATCGGATTTCGCGGCGAAGAGACCGGCCCCGGCGATCAAGGCGTTGCGCAGAAGGTGGCAAACGCCGAGCGGACCGTCGCAAAGGAACGAGAAAGACCCGAAGCACGGGCAGTCGACATCCATCCCCCGGACGAGGAGGGACACGATGCCCGACATGAACACCCCCATCAGAAAGGCGGTCAGCCAGGCGGCGGCCATGCGTGTTTTAGGCAACAAGATGCAGACACCCGCGACGAGCTCCGCCCAGGGCACCGCGAAGGCCGACCAGTGCGCGATTTCATCGGGAATTCCCAGCTGAAACGCACGGATCGCCAATGCCAACTTCAGTGGATCAAGCAGCTTCGCGATGCCGCTCCAAAAGAGCAGTCCGGCGACCGCCAGGGCGAGCAAAAAACGGACGGCGCCCATCACCCCTTCTCCACCGGCTTGCCCGCGGCGAGCCACGCCCGGATCCCTCCCTTGAAGAGGCGGACGTTGGTGTAGCCGAGCTCTTTCAGGCGCAGGATGACGTACTCCGCGGCCTCGCATTCGGAGCTCTTGCAGTAAACGAGGAGTTCGGAGCTTCGGGACACCCGATCGACGGCGGCCGGGACGTCCCCGGAAAAGGCGTCGGGCGGCAGATGTATCGCTCCTGGGATACGGGCTTCCTTGAACCCGGCCTCGGAATTGGCGTCGAAGACGACCACCAAGGGCGATTTGATGTAGGCCTCGACGGCCTCGACTTCGGCCTTCTCGAGGTCCGCGGCGGACGGCTGGGAGGTCGATCCTCCCCCGCTCTGCGGAACCGCGACGACCAAACCTTCGGACTTCGGCGGGAACGGTAACGGCCGAACCCATCGGTCGATGGTCGCCACCACACACACGACGGCCAGCATCCCGATGAGGGATCTGACCGTCGCGGATGAGTGCGTGGATTCCGACATGGCCGGAACGGTTACGCGATCACTTGTTGGAGGTGGCCGGGGCCGCGGGCTTGATCGCGATATCCGCCGGAGTCGTCACGTTGCCTTCCACCTTGATCTCGATCAGAGGTTGGATCGGCACGGACGTCTTGATCTTGATCACGCAGTTCGACAACTGAGTGACGCCGGGTCCGCGGGGACCGGGAGAAACGCCCTTGACGACGAGGTTGTAGGTCGCCGGCATACGGGTGTCGACTTCCGGGGTAACCGTGATCTTCAAGTCCGGCTCACCCTCGACCTCGATTCCGAGAATCTTGAAGTCGGTCTTGGAACGGCTTTGGAAGAGGATCTTCTCGGTCCAAGCGGGGCCGTTGGCGTTGAGGCGGAGAAACAGCTTGTCCGGCACGATGCGGAGGTCGCCGACGACCACCGCGATGACCGGGACGTTGAACTGCCCCATCTTCGTCGGATCCATGAACTTGATCTTCATGAAGTCCTTGAATGTGAGCATCTGCTTGTCGCCCTTGAAGACGATTTCCATCGTCACGCGGGTGGCCTTTTCGCCGTCCACCATGATCTCTTCGGTGGCGACCTTGCGCATGTCGAAGTGCGGATCGGCCAGTTCGATCTCGTGGAGCGGGTTGTCCGCCATGCGATTCGTGATGACGACGCGCGACGGAGGCGACTTGGCCTCGCGGTTGAATTCACCCATGAAGAGGGCGCGCGGCTCGATCATCACCCGCGCATTGACGAATGACTTGAACTTCACGGCCATCTTCGCATTCGCGGGATCGTCGGTCTCGATGGTCACGGTCTTGGTGTCGTCGCCCTGGCGGAGCGCGGCGTCGTACTTCACCTTGAACTCGCCGAAACCCTTCGCGGGAACCTTGATCGGCCCCGGTTCGGGCGTCGTGCACGAACACGACGATGAGATGCGCGTCAAGGTGTATTCCTTGTCGCTGTCGTTGAAGACCTTGATCATGGTCTCGACCGGAACCTCGTCCTTGACGCGGCCCCAGTCATGCTCGGTCTTTTCGAGACGAAGACCCGGCGTCGGCGCCTGAGCCGACACCACCGCGGTCAGGACCGCGGCGACGAACACGGCGAAGAAAGAAGTCAGTTTCAGCATCTTCATGGGATGGCTCGTAATGGGGACGGAGCCCCTCGGTGTCCATCTATCGGCCCGAGGCGGCGTGTTCATGAAACGCACGCGATGCGTTCATGCTCCCGGTCACCCCGACATCGGCCGAAGAATCCCGACGCCCTAAGTTATTCCGCCGGAAAGGTTTTCACAGAGGAACCTTTCGAAGGAAAGCCCGAAGCGCCCCTCGAAGGGCCCCGACCGGCGACGCCGCTGCGACACCGACCGCGCCCGATCGGCGGTGTCGACGAAAGCGAGACCGGCCCCCCAATACCCCCCCTCCCGAACCGTATGACTACCCATCGGCGCGGGATTTTCCGCCCCGAAAGTTGGAGGCCCCGAACGGGCCTCGGAGACCCGAAGCATTGGCTACTCTCGCCCTCATCTGGTCGTCGGTCGGACTGGTGCTGACCCTCATCGCGTGCACCCCGTTTTTGGGTTCGCTCAACTGGCTCGTCATGCCCATCAACGGAGTGGGGGTCGTCGCGTCGGCCATCGCGTGGGCGCTCGCCCACCCGAACCACCGTCAGGGGGCGGTCACCGCGTTGGCGATATCCGGCTCCGCGTTGCTGCTTTCGGCGGTGCGACTCTTCGCCGGGTGCGGCATCCTCTGACCCCGGAGCGGGCGGGGGTGCTAGAACCTGAACATGACCCGCAAGGAACGTTATCGGGACGTCGAAGCTGAAGCGATCGCGGCCTCCGTCAAACACGGAGTCGACCACCGCCCGGACGAGCCGATGCTCAAGACGCGGACCCTCCCCCGCGGTCCGTGGGTCTACAAGAAGATGATCCTGTTCCCGACCGCGAAGGTCGGAAACGGATCGTGGTCGGCGCTTCGCGGCAAGGACGGCGACGTCGTCGCCCACGGATTCCTGAACCGGAAGTCAGAAATTTCATTCCGGGTGTTGGGCGGCCCCAAGGACTCGGACTTGGGCGAACTGCTGACGAAAAGGTTCACCGCCGCGCACGATCTGCGGACGAAGGTCTTGGGGCTCCACCAATTCACGAACGGTGCACGCATCATTCACGGCGAAGCGGACGGCTGCCCCGGCCTCATCGTCGATCGCTACAACCGCACGTTGGTCGTTCTCGCATACGCGCTCGGTTGGGTCGCAAATGCCGAGTTGGTCGAAAGCGTCCTCCGCCGACTGCCCGCGGTCGATCGCATCGTGTGGCACGGCGATCCCCGGTCCGCCGAACTCGAAGGATTCCGACTTCCCGAGCCGCCTTCGGGGATCACCGAAGTCGTCGACGAGTACGGAGTCCGCTACGAAGCCGACGTGTCCGGGGGCCACAAGTCGGGGCTGTTCCTGGACCAAAGGGACAACCGCCGACTCCTTTCGACCCTCGCCGCCGACAAGCGCGTCTTGGATATCTGTTGCAACGCGGGCGGCTTTTCGCTGCACGCGGCGAAGGGCGGAGCGTCGAAGATCACCGCCGTCGACCTCGACGAAAAGGCGCTCGCCCGCGCCAAGAAGAACGCGCGACTGAACGACGCCCGCGTCGCTTGGACCCACGCCGATCTCTTCCCCTTCCTTCGCGAAGCCCGCGACGCCAAACATCGCTGGGACGTCGTCGTTCTCGATCCGCACAAGTTGGCCACGGGTAAGGGAGAAGTGCAGCAAGGTTTGGCGAAGTACCGCGACATGAACCAGCTCGCGTTCAACGTCGTCGCCCCCGGCGGATTGTTGCTCACGTTCTCGTGTTCCGGCGCCGTGACGCGCGACGCGTTCGAAGGCGTGGTCGCCGCGGCCGCCGAAGCGTCCGGACGCGAAGCCCGTGTCCTGCGCACACTTGAAGCGGCGCCGGATCATCCGGTTTCGCTCGACTTCCCCGAAGGCCGCTACCTGAAGGGCCTTTTGGTCCACGTGACGTGATCGGACGACGTCGATGATCGCGCACGTCGTGTTGGCCGCCGGCGCGGGAACGCGCGTGGGCAAACCCAAGGCGCTCATCGACTTGCGCGGACGCTCGATCCTCGAACGCATCCTCACGGCGGGAAGATCCGCGGGCGTGGACCACCTCGTCGCGGTCTTCGGCGCGAAAAAAGACGAAATCCGCGCTCACGCCCTAGGCGCGAGCACGGAATTTGTCCCCGGAAAATCCGACACGATGTTGCATCTTTGCGACAACGACGATTGGCCTACCGGCCAGACCTCGTCGCTGCTCGTCGGACTGCGTGCGATGCCGCGAAACGTGGAGGCGTTCATGATCCACCCGATCGACCACTGCCTCGTTCGCGACGACCACCTCGTCGCGCTCATGAACGCTTGGAAAGCGGATCCTTCCCCGGACCGCATCTTTCGTCCGTTCCACGACGGCGAGTGGGGGCACCCGGTGCTCTTCGCCGCCCGCTACCTGAAGGACTTTCTTTCCCTCGACGCGAACACGCCCGCTCACCGCGTTTATCGGGCGAACCTTCCGCACGTCCGACCGGTGGAGATGCCGGACGACGATTGCTCGTTCGACCTCGATACGCCCGACGACCTGATCGCGGCGCGTGCCCGCGCCCGGCCGTAAATCACCAGAACGTGATCGGGTGCCAGGACGAGAACTTCGGCGTCGCGCCGTTCGGTCCCCACGTCACGGCCTGCAGTCCGAAGCGAACCCCCGAAAGCGTGAACGGGTTCGGAACCGCGTAAGGGAACGCGGCGTTCAGTCCGGCTCCGGAAACCGCCGTCCCCGCGTACATATACGGACCGTCGATCTGCAAGGTCCCGAGCGGCGGGAACGCCGTCGGCGTCGAGGTCGGAAACCCGAGCCACAAGTCGACGGTCGTCGAAGGCCGCGCCTGCACCAAAATCGACCCCGCACCGCCGTGCACGAACGAAGCCGCCGTTTCCGGAATGGTCAACACGGGGTTCGGAATCAACGGATCCCAGTCGACGTCGTCCGCGAGTCCGTCGGCGTCGGCGTCCGCCGAATAGCGGAACGTGTTCATCATCCCCATCATCTGATGTTCCGAATCGTGGCAGTGGAACATCCATTCGCCGGGGTTGTCCGCGATGAACTGCACCGAAGCGGTGTTTCCGACCTGCCCCATCGGATTGATGAGAAGCGTGTCCTTCTTCGGCGGCGACGACGTGCCTCCCGCCGTGCCCATCAACCGATAGACGTGGCCGTGAAGGTGCATCGGGTGATACATCATCCCCGCCATCATTCCGGACGTCGAAAAGTTGAGTTGCACCGCATCATTCAGAGTCAGGTTGTAGGGCGTGACGTTCGGCCAAGCCTGACCGTTGATGGTGAGGGTCATCGCCCCCCCGCCCATCCC
>JAFMJN010000153.1 GCA_017853435.1 Planctomycetota bacterium
CCCGTTGTTCACCGGGAGTTTCCGCGACATCACCGAACGCAAGCGCGCGGCGGAAGACGCCGAACGCGCATCCGCACGCGAACGCGCGATGCTCAAGGCGCTCGCGACCATCGGCGAGTCGTCGGCGATCCTCGCCCACGAGATCAAGAACCCGATCACCGCGTTGAACGTCGCGCTGCGGGCGGTGGCCGACAAGCTCGGTTCCGAGGATCGGGAAGTCGTCGACGATCTCGCGGCGCGACTTCGCAAGGTCGAGGCGATGATCCGAAGGACGTTGTCCTTCACGCGTCCGCTCGATCTCAAGATCGAACGGATCGCGCCGAAGGACTTGGTGGAAAGGGTCGCGGCGGCCCTCGCACCGCGGCTCGAGCAATGGCCGAACGTCGTCTTCCGGCAGGATTGTCGAGCGAAGGAGCCGATCGACGTCGACGTCGATCTGATGGTCGACGTCGCCTCGAATCTCGTCATGAACGCCGTCGAAGCGGCGGACGGTGACCGCGTCCGAATCCGAACCCGTTGCGTCGACGACGGGGCCGATCGCGTCCGCTTCGAAGTGGAGGACGACGGGCCGGGATTCGCCGATTCGGTGCTGTCGAAAGTGTTTCTTCCCTTCGTCACCACCAAAGCGACCGGCACCGGACTCGGTCTCGCGTGGTGCAAGAAAATCGTCGACGAGCACGGTGGTTCCCTCACCGTCCATCGCAACGAGCCCAAGGGGGCGTTGATGCGCATGCTTCTTCCGAGGACGTCCATCCGATGACTCAGCCTCCGACCACCGTCTACCTGCTCGACGATCAAGCCATGATCCGTGCCGCGTTTCGCGGTTGGATCGATCGCACCGGCGTGTTGAAGGTCGTCGGTGAAAAGGGTGACCCCCGGCAGGCTCTCGACGAGATCGCGCGCCTGCGTCCGCAGATCCTTCTTCTCGACATCGCGATGCCCGGATTGTCGGGATTCGACGTCATCCCGAAGGTGCGTGCGGCCCATCCCGATTGCCGCATCCTGATGCTGACGAATCACGAGGGTGATTCGTTCGTCCAGCAGGCGATCGAACTCGGGGCGGACGGTTACCTCTCGAAGGACTCCGATCCGGCGGAACTCACGATCGCCATCGCCGCCGTCCTCGCGGGCAAGCCTTATATTTCTCCGAAGGTGGCGGGCGGTCTCGTGGCGCGCGCCCGTGGTGGGGACAGAACCGAAGACGGCAAGGGTTCGGTTCTGACGCTCACGCCCCGCGAGCGTGAGGTGTTCGTGCTTTTGGCGATGGGGAAGACCAACAAGGAAGTCGCCAGGGACTGCAAGATCTCGATCGGGACGGTCAAGAAGCACAGAGAAAACGTGCAACGGAAACTCGATTGCCGTTCTCCCGCGGAGTTGGCGCGCCTCGCCATCCGAGAAGGTCTTCTCGGCAGCTGAGTTCAGGGCGCGGGTTCGAGCGTCACGTCGAGCACCGCCCACCCGTCGAGTTCGAAGTGCTCCACGTCGAAGACGTGAGTCGCTTCTCGATCCGTCGTGAAGATCGTCGTTTCCGTCGCGGGCGGGTGGTGTTTCCACGTCTCCAAGAGCACCGTGCCGTCGCGGCGGAGACGCAGCCCGTCGTCGAAGGTCGCGGTGACGCGCCAACGACCCGCCGGGAGTTTCACCGTGCCGCGCGCGACGGTGCCGAAGCGTTCGACGCCGATCGTCGCTTTCTTCCATGCGTCGGGAGCGTCGGCGAGTTCGGACGGTCCCCCCGATCCGTAGCGGAGGAGCAAGCGGTCGCGGCGCCACGGCGATCCGTCGAACGCCTTCGCGTCGCGTCGCCATCCCTCGAGATCGTCCACCGGATGCTTCGTCCACGGAAAGGCGCGGATTTCCCACGCGATCGGGACGTCGCGACGCGGAGGAGGTGGAGGCGGTGGTCCCGACGTCGGATCGTGGGGGCCCCATTCCGTCATCGTGATGTGGTGGCGTCCCCGCCATTTCGCCAGCCGTCCGACGGGACGTCGGACTCCGAACAGAGGAGGTTCGGAGGTCATCGGAGGCTTCGGATGCCCCGCCGGGTCGAAGGGGAATTCCACGACGTCGCCTTCGGTCTTCGACGCACCGCATTGCATCGTGGGAAGCGCCGCACGGTGAACTTCGACCCGAGCTCCCGATCGGAAGTGCATCGGCACGGGACAGAAAGCGAAACGGTTCGCCAGGATCCACGTGCGATCGAGAGGCGTCGTCAGATTCGCGGCGCCCCACGGCGTGCTCCGAAACGCGTCGCCGACGGCGCTCCAGAGATGGATGCCGCAGCGGTCGCCCGTGAACGTGTTGTCGACGACGACGTTGCGCGCTCCGGAATCGATGTTGACGCCGCCGCGCTCGAGTCCGTATCCCGCGTCCCCGTTCCAAAGAAACGTGTTGCCGAAGATCCACGTGTCCTGCGAGTATCCCGCCCACACACCGCAAATCGCGTTGCGATCGAAGCGGTTGCCCGCGATGACGTTGCCGAACGAAAACGTCAATTCGAGCCCGTGGGCGGCCGCGTCGGACAGATCGTTGCGCAGAAAGAGATTGTCGTTGCAGCCGCGGCGCTTCGCGGAGGTCGTCGTACCGTCGAGCGCGTCGCGACCCGCGAAGCCGAAGATGCCGTCTCCGCCTTTGGTCACCGAGTTTTCGGCGATGACGTTCTGCGTGTTCGATTCGAAGAAGAGGATGCCCGCCGAGTCCTGTCCACGGTTGTAGACCCCGTGCGAATACCCGCGAATGCAGCCGTCGAAGGCGTTTCTGGAGACGGTGACGCGGCTGCAGCGCCATAGGGCGAGTCCCCATCCCGAGAGCCATGAAGCGTCGCCGTCGTAGACGCGTCCATCCGTGACGGAAGCGAGAATGACCCCGTTCTGCACCCGTCGGATGACGAAATCCGACAATATCGGCCGCTGCGAACGCTCGACGACGATCGCGGCACCCCACCGCTCCGCCCATTCGCCGCGATCGTTCGCATGGGGAGAAAGCCAGTCCACGTCGTCGCGGCACGTGTCGGGGGTCGATGCGAGCCGCTGTCGGAATCCGTCCGCGACGTCGAGGCCGTCGAGAACGGCGTCGTCGCATCCATCGAGGAACACGCCGCGTTTGAAGCCGCGAAGACGCAGATGCCGCAACGTGACGCGCGCCCGCCCCTTCACCACGACGCCGGTCCCGGTGACGGCGTCCGGCGCACGATCCGCGGGGGCGCCGCGCAGCACCGAACCCGCGGCCATGGTCACGACGACGTCGTCGGCGTCGACATGGACGACACCGTCGCCGTTCGCGTCGTCGACGACGCGGCCTTCCGGGACGACGAGCCGACACGACGTGGTGATCCGGATGTCGTCGCGGTCGACGATCACGTCGGGAACGATCGGCTCCTGAGCGAAGAGAGTCGCCGCGAGGAGCGTCGCGAAGACGGCGGAGCGGCGCGCTGTAAGCGGCATGCCGCCGATGCTACCGTCCGGCCCTCGATTCGGAAAAACACGCCATGACCGACGTCGCGTCTCCCGGTACGAAACCCATCGCCTCCATCGTCGACGCCCTCGGGATTCTTCCCGCGGAATGGACCCCGTTCGGCAAGCACGCCGGCAAGGTGTCGCTCGACATCCTGAAGCGGCTCGCCCATCGTCCCGACGGCAAGCTCGTGTTGGTGACCGCCATCACGCCGACGCCGTTCGGCGAAGGCAAGACGACCACGACGATCGGTCTCGGTCAAGGCATGGCGCGTATCGGCGCGAACGTGGCCGTCGCCTTGCGTCAACCGTCGCTCGGCCCGGTGTTCGGCGTGAAGGGCGGCGGCACGGGGGGCGGCAAGAGCCTCCTGTTCCCGATGGACGCGATCAATATGCATTTCACCGGCGACATCCACGCCGTGAGTGCGGCGCACAACCTCGCGTCGGCCTTCCTCGACAACCACCTCCACCACGGCAACGCGCTCGGAATCGACCCGTCGACCATCCGCTGGCCGCGTGTCGTCGACGTCAATGACCGGGCGATCCGTCGCATCGTGATCGGGCTCGGCGGTAAGGCCAACGGCGTCCCGCGTGAAGATCGCTTCGACATCACTACGGCGTCGGAGGTGATGGCGGTGCTCGCGCTCGCCGAAGGTCGCGAAGACCTCCGCGCGCGCCTCGGTCGCATCCGTGTCGCGTCGACACGCGACGGCAAGCCCGTCACGTGCGAAGACATCGGCGTCGCGGGAGCGATGGCCGCGCTCCTGCGCGATGCGATCGAACCCAATCTCGCTCAAACGTGCGAAGGCGTTCCGGCCTTCGTCCACGCCGGTCCGTTCGCCAACATCGCCCACGGCAACTCGTCCGTTCTCGCGGATCGCATCGCGTTGAAGGTGGCCGACTACGTGTTGACGGAAGCCGGATTCGGCGCCGACATGGGTGCGGAGAAGTTCGTCCATGTGAAGTGCCGTCAGTCGGGTCTCAAGCCCGCCGCCTGCGTCCTCGTCGCCACGATTCGCGCGCTGAAGATGCACGCGGGCGTCGGGAAGGCCGTCATGGGCAAGCCGCTCGACGAAGTCTTCGCGCGGGAAGACGTCGACGCGGTCCGCCGCGGCGGCGCCAATCTTGCGAAGCACATCGAAAACATGCGGGCCTTCGGTCTGCCCGTCGTCGTCGCGATCAACGCGTTCCCGACCGACACGCCCGCCGAAAACGAGGCCGTGAAGGAAGTCGCCTTGGCGGCGGGGGCGAAGGACTGCATCCTGTCCACGCACTTCGCCCACGGCGGTGCGGGGGCCGAAGCGCTCGCTCGCGCGCTGAAGGCTGCCGCCGACGAGGGTGCGCCCGATTTCCGCATGCTCTACGACGCGTCCACGCCGCTCGTCGCGAAGATCGAGACGTTGGCGAAACGCGTGTACGGCGCCGAGGGAATCGACGTCGCTCCCGCCGCGGCTCGCGATCTCGCGGCCCTCGAGAAGGACGGATTCGGTCACTTGCCGATCTGCATGGCGAAGACGCAGTCGTCGCTGTCGCACGATCCGAATCTCATCGGTCGTCCGTCGGGATTCCGGGTGCCCATCCGCGAAGTGCGTCTGATGGCGGGTGCCGGCTTCGTGACCGTCTTGGCCGGCGACATCATGACGATGCCGGGCTTGCCGTCGAAGCCTGCGGGGCTCGCCATCAACGTGGCGGCCGACGGCACGATTTCCGGACTTTTCTAGGCGAGGTCGGCGGCGCGCGCGTCTTTGGCGACGAGCGTCGCGCGGCCTTCCGAAAGATCCGCCCACGCACCTTCGAAGGAGAGCGTGACGAAGGTCGCGGGGGCGAAGCCCGAGGGCAGCGCCCCCGGTCCCGCAAGGGCGTCGACGAGTTCCGAAATCGTCGGGTTGTGACCGACGAGCAAGAGGTGCCGCACCGCGGGGTCCGTGCCGAGCAGAAGGTCGATCACGCCTTCGACGCACGACCGATAGATCGCGGTCGGCCAGGCGACGGGAAGATCGGTCGCGCGCAGCGCAAGGAGCGGGGCCACCGTTTCCCGCGTCCGCAGCGCGGGCGAACACGCGATCGCATCGATGTGCAGCGCGGCCGTGTGGGTCGCGAGCGCCGCCGCCTGTCGTCGTCCGCGTTCGCTCAGCGGGCGGAGGTCGTCGGATTGACCTCCGCGCGCCGAGACCGCTTCCGCGTGCCGCAACAGGTGCAGCGTGCGGATCACCGCCGGTTCAATCGGCGCAGCCACTTGAGGATCTCGAAGTAGATCCACACCGTCGTGACCATGATGCCGAGGGCGGCCGTCCATTCGAGACGTTCGGGGGCGCCGGATTCTTCGGCGCGATCGATGAAGTCGAAATCGAGGATGAGATTGAGCGCGGCGATCACGATGATCACGCCGCCGATGGTCAGGTCGAGCGCGAGATTCGTCCCGGTTTCCATCGACCAGCCGCCGACGTTGAACATCCGCAGCAGCATGTTGCCGAGGTAGAAGAGCGCCACCGAGATCGTCGCGATGGTGACGACCTTGCGGAAGGTGCCGGTCGCCCGCAGCAATCCCGTTCGGTAGAGGACGAGCATCGTGAGCAGCGTCGCGAAGGTGGCGATGACGGCTTGAACGACGATGCCCTGAGTCTTCGCCTCGTAGATCCAACTGACCGCTCCGAGGACGAAGCCCTCGGCGAGCGCGTAGACCGGGGCGGCCCAAACGACGTGGCGCACCGAGACGGCTCCGACCCAAGCGCAGATGAACGCCACGATGGCGCCGCCGATCGCGATCGGGAACGCCAAATCGCCGCGGCCGCGATCCAACTGGGTCCATGCGGTCGCCGCCGTCAGCATGGCGGCCACGAGCATGAGGGCGCACTTCACGATGGTGCCGCGCGCGGTGAACGGCACCGTGGCGTCGGCCTCTCGGGCCAATGAGGAAAACCGCTTTTCGTCGAGAAGGGGGCTCTTCGATTCGGACATGGCGAGACTCCGGGGGCGGGGGGCCCTCCGCCACTATACGCGTGGACGGCCCTCTCCGCGGGGCGTTAGACTGCCGCGCCATGTCCGTCGTCAATCGTGCCGCCGTCGTCGACGGGAACTTCACCCGTCTCGTGTCCGAATGGTCGTCCCCGTTGCCCCCGCCGCGGGACCGGGATTTGCCCGTGCTCGACGGCGGTCGGCTGACCGGCCACCGTTGGATCGAGCTCTTCGCCTCCCAGATCGAGTCCCGTCACC
>JAFMJN010000154.1 GCA_017853435.1 Planctomycetota bacterium
CGATGATGGCCGCCTTCGAAGTCCCGTACGCGTAGCGATTCGGAACCCCTTTCACCGAAGATGCGACCGACGCGATGTTGACGATGGATCCGCGACCGCTCTTGAGCATGCCCGGAAGGACGGCACGAATCACCCGGTGCATGGAAACGACGTTGACCTCGAACGTTCGCGCAAGCAGCGCGTCGTCGGTTTCGAGAATCGTGCCGCCGGGAACGACACCGACCGCATTCAAGACGATGTCGAAGGGGCCGCTTCGGCGGACGACGTCGTCGACGGCTTGCGGTGAACACGCATCCATCACTTCGACGTCGATCGAAGGAACCTCGGCGTGAAGCGCGGCGAGACCCGCCGCGTCGATGTCGGTCGCGAGCACGCGTGCGCCTTCCGCGGCGAACATCCGGGCGCACGCGCGTCCGATGCCGGCGGCGGATGCGGTCACGAGTGCACGGTGACCGTCGAGGCGTCCATTCATGAGGGGGTGCGCTTTCCGAGGCGTTCGGTCCAAAGAGGTCCGCTCGGATATTCGTGGCGTTCGAGCGAGGCGCGCTTCATCGTCGCGTAGCCCGGATGCGTCGGCGCGAGGTAGCGCCCGTCGCGGGCCCTTGCGGGATCTTCGAAGTGCTCGTGCAGGTGATCGACCCATTCCGCGACGCGATCTTCCGTCGACGCGGAGATGCGGATGTAGTCCACCATGACGAGGTGCGCGACGTACTCGCAAAGTCCGACGCCGCCGGCGTGCGGGCATACCGGCAATCCGAACTTCTTCGCGAGCAACATCACGGCGAGACATTCGTTGACGCCCCCGAGGCGACAGGCGTCGAGCTGGACGAAACGGATCGCGTCCATCTGCATCAACTGCTTGAAGACGACGCGGTTTTGGCATTGCTCGCCGGTGGCCACGCCGATGGGGGCCACCGCGCGCGCGACCGCGGCATGTCCGAGGATGTCGTCGGGCGACGTCGGCTCTTCGATCCACCACGGTGCGAACGGACGAAGGTGTTCCATCCACGCGATGGCTTCGGGGACGTCCCAACGTTGGTTCGCATCCACCATCAGGCGACGCGCGGGGCCGATCTCTTCGCGGACGATGCGGCAGCGCCGGATGTCATCCTTCAGATCGCGGCCGACTTTGATCTTGAAGTGGTTCCACCCTTCGGCGACACCTTCGCGGCACAACTGACGAATTTTTTGGTCGTCGTAGCCGAGCCAACCCGCGGACGTGACGTACGCGGGATATCCGCGCGTCGTCATTTCGCCTTCGCGGTCGGCCCGTCCCCTTTCGTTGTCTCGGAGGATGCCGAGTGCGTCGTCGGGCGAAAGGACGTCGGAGATGTAGCGGAAGTCGATGCAGCGAACGATGTCTTCCGCGGACATATCCGTGATCAACTTCCAAAGCGGCTTGCCGACGGACTTCGCCCAAAGGTCCCACACGCCGTTGACGACGGCGGCCGCCGCGAGGTGAATCACACCCTTTTCAGGTCCGACCCAACGGAGTTGCGAATCGCTGGTGACGTCGCGCCAGAAGGCGCCCATGTCCGCGGTGATGTCGGAAAGGCGTTTGCCGAGGACCTTGGGAAGGAGCGACCGGATTCCGTGAACGCAGAGTTCGTTGCCGCGACCGATCGTGAAGGTGAGGCCGTGACCTTCGAGGCCGGGGTGGTCGGTCGTGAAGACGACGTGGGCCGCGGAGTAATCGGGATCCGGGTGCATCGCATCGGATCCGTCGAGCGCGTCGGAGGTGGGAAACCGAACATCCCACACGCGCGCGGAAATGATGCGAGGGTCGTTCATGAGGCGGGTTGGGTGGAACGGCACGTCCTTTCACGTGCCCGCGGATACGCGCGGTGGGCATTCTGCCCGTCGAACAACGCCGCTGCGTCGGGGCCGAAATTCCCGAACCATCGACCGACCCGTTCGCACCAAACGGCGGGGCCGTCGGCCAAGTCGCAGACGGGGCTGTCCGATCCGAAGATCAGTCGATCGGGACCGAAAGTTTCCCAAAGCGTGTCGATGATCGGGGCGAAGTCGGCGTCGGTCGCCCCCGACTCCGCCTCGGTCGAAAGCCCCGACACCTTGCACCATGTTCGGTCGTAGGACGCGAGCCGGGCCATCGCCTCTGCCCAGGCGTCGTGTCCTTCCCATCGGGCGTCGCGGAGGATGGTCGGTTTCGCCGCGTGGTCGACCACGATCCGAAGATCGGGACGTCGATCGCGGAGCGCGAGCAGATGCGGGAGGTGGCGGGGTTTCACCAATGCGTCGAAGGTGAGGTCGTGGCGCACCATCGCGTCGAGGCCGCCGTCGATCGCGGGACGCCCGCACCACGCATCGTCCGGAAGGTCCTGCAGCATGGGGCGCAGGCCCACGAGATCCGGAGATGCGGCGAGCGTCGCGATGACGGCGTCCGCGTCGGGAGCGTCGAGAGGGGCCCAGCCGACGACTCCGACGACGCGTTCCCATTCCGCGGCGACGTGGAGGAGAAAGCGTGTTTCTTCGATCGAATCGGCCGCCTGCACGAGGATCACATCGCCGATCCCCGCCGCGCGCATCCATGTTTCATGGTCACCCGGGCCGACGTCGCGCCAAAGGACGCCGAGGTCCGGCGACAACCAACGGTAGTCGCCGCGGGACCGCGTCCATATATGTACGTGGGCGTCGAGGATCATGTGTTCGGCGGAGGGGGCAGAGGGACGCCTCCCCGGTCGTTGCTCGCGTGACAGGCTTCGATGAGCGCCATCGTGGTGAACGCGTCTTCCACGGACGAAAGGAGCGTCGGATCTTCGCCCGCGACGAAGCGCTGCAGATTGCACATCGGCCCGCGGAACGCGTCGGGGAACCACGACCCCACGAGCGGGATCGACTCCCACGGGCCGCCGCGTCGGGCCACGTCGAGAGCGTCCGGCAGTCCACGCGGATAGTCGAGGTTGACGCCCATCCGCAACTTGGCGCAGGCCTCCGTGCCCTCGAGCGTCAGTTCGGAGCGATGGTGGGTGTCGCCGAAGTCGTGGTGGTGGTTCGTCGCGAGCGACGCACGGACGAAGTCCCCGTAGTCGAGGATGACCGTCGACTTCGAACTGGCGAGTTCGGGGGATTCGGGATGCTTCACCGTGCGCGCGTAGACGCCGCGCGGATCGCCGACGAGCCCGCGGATCGCGTCGAGGTAGTGGATCGAGTGCAGCGGAAGTTCCATGCGCGGAAGCCCGGCGAGGAACGGCCAAAGTTTCCACGGCATGCGGCAACGGACGAGGACGTCGACGTCGGTGACGGTTCCGAGGACCCCGCGCGTCACGAGGTCCCGCAACGCGAGCATCCCGGGCGCGAAGCGTAGTTGGAAGTTCACCGCGGCGGTCAGTCGACGGCGGCGGCACACGGCGAGGAGACGCGTCGCTTCCCGGAGATCGCGTCCGAACGGCTTTTGAATGAGGACGGCGGAGCCTTCGGGGAGGTGTTCGAGAACGCCTTCGATCGCGTCGGGGGGGACGGCGACATCGAACACGGCATCCGGGTGCGTGGTTGCTTCCGTCGCCGAACCGAAGACGCGACGGAGGCCGAAGTCCCGCGCGAGAGATTCCGCGCGCGGAAGATCGGGATCGTAGACGCCCAAGACATCGAAACCGCAGGCTCGATAGGCGGGCAGGTGGGCGTCGCGCATGATGCCGCCCGCGCCGATCGCAACAATCGGCCGCATCCGCCTCGGGAGCGGCCATCGCTGAACCGATTCGATCGACGTCACGGAAACGTCAGGCGTGCGTCGAATCGACGGTGCCGCCGAGGGTGATCGAGAGCGCCGCGACCGCCTTGCCGAGGATCATGCGCACCTCGGCCGTCGACATGCCTCCGGAGACGTCCAACCGCTCGATGTAGGGGATCGTGATGGCGGCGACCGCCGACTTGCGGTGGTCGAACACCGGGAACGAGATGTCGTGGATTCCTTTCAGGCGCGTGGAATCCATCTCCTCGTAGCCCTGTCCGCGGACGCGCTCGAGTTCCTTCAACGTTTTTGCATCCGCGTCGATCTCCGCGCCTCCCTTGCCTACGGGCGAAAGGATGCGGCGTCGATCTTCGGGCGTTTGGAACGCGAGGAGGACGTGCCCCGAGGCGGATCGTGTGAGATCCATCACCGAGCCGGGGCGCACGCCGAAGCCCATCTCGCCGGGACCGTCCGCCTGCGCGATGACGACGCCGCGTCCGCCTTCGACGACGGTCAGATGGCACGATTGATTCGTTGCGTGTGCGACTTGATGCAGCACCGGAATTGCATGGGCGAGAATCCGTCGCAGGGGCGGATGCCGGTGTGAAAGTTCAAACATCTTCAGCGTGAGAACGTAGCGGTCGTTCGGACGCTGGAGACAGATGAACCCGCGATCGACGAGACACGTCACCATCCGGAAGATCTCGCCGACGGAGCGATTCAGCGCCCGCGCGATCTCGGTCTGGGTCAGCCCGTCGGGGCGATCCGCGAGAAGCTCGATGATGTCGAGACCCTTCTCGAGGGCGGGAGCGCGGTATTTGGACGCGGCAGTCGGGGAGTCCATAGTGGTGGTTTTATATCCGAACCCACCCGCGGCTCCCTAAAAAATCACGGTGATTGGGGGACGTCCCGGTACGCACCGGGGGCGAGACGGTAGGTCGAAAGGGAGCCGTCGGGCCAAAGCACCCTGACGTCCACGGGACCTTCGGCCTCCCCAAATCCGACATGAATTCTGGATTCGTGGGACGAACCGTAGGAACCGCCCGCCCTCACCTCGCGAACGTACTCTCTTCCCCCGGCCACGACGGTGACCCGTGCGCCGACGGCACCGGTATTCGGCGCGCGCCCCCTGAGGGACAGCCCGATCCAGTTCCCCCGGGAGGGAAGGGCATTCCGAAAAAGGCGAACCGGACCGTCGTTCGTGGCGACGGCGAGATCGGGGCGGCCGTCTCCATCGACATCGAGGGTGCACGTGCCGCGACCGAGGTCCGGTCGCGCGAAGCTCCCGAGCCGCTCGGCGGGCACTTCCGAGAATCGCCCCGTGCCGTCGTTCAGCACCAACTGGAACGGCTGGCGAAACGGGACGGCGTCGTCGGTGGCTTCGGGATCGTCGAGGACGTGCCCGTTCACGACGTGGAGGTCGAGATCCCCGTCGTTGTCGTAATCGACGAGATCGCACCCGAATCCGACCCACTTCCACGAGATCCCGAACAGACCCGAGACGCGCGACGCGTCGTCGAAGTCTCCGGTCGATGTCGACAGGTAGAGAGAGTTGGACTCGCGCGTCAGATTCGTGACGAGGATGTCGATGCGTCCATCGGCGTTCACGTCGCCCGCGGCGACGCCCATACCCGCTTCGGTACGCCCGTCTTCGCTGAGGGCGCAGCCCGCCGGAATCGCCACGTCCTCGAAACGACCGTCGGGCTTTCGCCGCCACAGGAAGTTCGGCGTCGAATCGTTCGCCACGTACACCTCGGGGGAACCGTCGCCGTCGAAGTCGCCGACGAGCGCTCCGAGCCCTTTACCGTCGCGATCTTCGAAGCCGAGCGCGCGCGTCGCGTCTTCGAAGGTCCCGTCTCCGCGGTTGCGCCAAAGGACGTCCGGCGCGGCGGGCCACGCGTCGGGATGACAATAAGAGACACGACCCTTCGAGGGATCCCCACAGTCGCGATGCTTCGCGACGGAGAAGTCCACGTAGTTGACGACGTAGAGATCGAGATCGCCGTCGCGGTCCGCGTCGAACCACGCCGCCGCATGTCCCCATGCGTCGTCGGAAATCCCCGCGCGTCGCGTGACGTCTTCGAAGGTGCCGTCGCCGCGATTGCGGAGAAGAACATCTCCACCCAACGCGGCGATGAAGATGTCGACGCGTCCGTCCCCGTCGTAATCCGCGCAGGCGACGCCGAACGCGCACGGCGTGATCGGCGGCAGCGCCGAAGGCGCCGCGTCGAACGTTCCGTCGCCGCGATTGAGGAAGAGCAGGGGTCCGCGCGGGGCTCCGACTTTCGGCGCGGCGGCACCGCCCGGTACGGGTCCCGATTGCAGGCACAGAAGGTCAGGATCGCCGTCGGCGTCGGCGTCGAGCGCCGCGATCCCGGGCCCCATGATTTCGGGCATGTATTTCCGCGCGGTGCGGGCCGCGTCGTGCGTGAAGCGGACGCCGGAGGTCTCGGTGATTTCTTCCAACCATGGCTTCTTCGGTGCGTTTCCCGGCGCACACCCGAGAAGCAGAAGAATCACGGACGGCGCGAGCGACTTCATTTCGTGCCGTTCGGGCGCGAGGCGGGCCCCCCGCCGCGCGCGCGTTCGAGCGCGCCCGCGAGTTCCGCGAGTTCCGGGTGTCGCGGATCGATCGCGGCGGCGGCGCGCAATTGTTCGCCCGCGAGATCGAAGCGACCGAGTGCGAGTGCGCGTGCGGCGGCCTTGCGTCGGCGCGCGGCGTCCGGGACGCCGATGCGCAGCGAGGCCAGTTCCGCGCCGAGCGCGTCGTCCTCGGCGACGAGACGCCGGAGCGAGTCCCATGCGATGGCCGCGGCGTCCTTGCGGCCGAGCGACCGAAGCAGCGACGCCCGCAGTTGGGCGGCGCCGACGTGGCCCGGAAGGTCGGCGGCGACGATGTCGACGCGAGTCAACGCCTCTTCGAATCTTTTTTCGACGCGAAGACAGAGCGCCGAGAAATAA
>JAFMJN010000155.1 GCA_017853435.1 Planctomycetota bacterium
TTCGGTCGAAGACGGGATGTTCGAACGGATGGCCCGCTACGGCATGCTCGGCGTCGAGATGGAAGCCGCGGGTCTCTACGGCGTCGCCGCGGAGAACGGTGCGCGGGCGCTCGCGCTGCTGACCGTCTCGGACCACATCGTGACGGGCGAGAAACTCGACGCGGCGGCGCGGGAAACGTCGTTCCGAGACATGGTGAAGATCGCTCTCGACGTCGCTTCGTCGGAAGTCTGAGCGCCGTCGGCACTTGGCGGTTCAAGACGCCGTGTCGGGCGCCGTGTTCGGGGTAGGATGCGGTCATGGGGTTTGTTCGACATCCGGCAGCGTCGCCGCCGCACGTCACGGTGTTCATCCCGACGTGGAACGGGGAGCGATGGCTCGATGAAGTCTTGGCGGTGCTGACCCGCCAACGGACGCCCTTCGACTACGAACTTCTCGTGATCGACTCGGGGTCGCGCGACCGCACCGTGGATCTGTGCACCCGGGCGGGCGCTCGTGTCGTCAGCATTCCGAATCACGAGTTCGACCATGGGTTGACGCGCAACCGTGCCGTGCACGAGGCGGCGGGCTCCATCGTCGTGTTGACGGTCCAAGATGCGACACCCGCGTCCGACACATGGCTCGCCACCATGGTCGAGCACTTCGCCGACCCCGACGTCGCCGGGGTTTTCTGCAACCAGATTCCGCGGAGTGACTGCAGCCCTTTCATGAAAGACCGCATCCGCGGGTGGGTCCAAGGCGGCGGGACGCCGTCGGTGCGTCAAGTTCCCGACGCTCCCGAAGGATTCTGGCGACTCCATCCGACCGAACGTTGGTTGACCGCCCAATTCGACAACGTCGCGTCGGCGGTGCGCCGCTCGTTCGCGCTCGAACACCCGTTCGTGCGCCGGAAATTCGGCGAAGACGTCACGTGGGCGAAGGCCGCCATACTCGCCCGCGCGAAGATCGTGATGGAGCCGCGGGTCGCGGTCATCCATTCGCACGACAACACGATGTGGTACGAATTCCGCCGCTGCTACTTGGACATGCAGAACATCAACAACCTGTTCGGCACGTGTCTCGCACCGCGGCTGCGTGACGTATTCACGTATTCGGGAAATGCGACGCGCCGCTTCTGGCGTCTCGTGCTCGACGACGCCGACTTGTCGCTCCCCGCCAAAGCGTGGTGGATGTTGAAGGCCGTTCCGTTCGCCTTCACGCAAAACCTCGTGCAGTTCCTCGGGCCCCTGTCGAATCGCCAGGGCAATCGCGGACTTTGGAAAATCTGGAATCGCGTCGCGGGGCATCACGTCTGATGGCGATGCGCAAGATCGCGTTCGTCAATCAGCACGAAGGCGGCGGTGCGACGGCCGTGTGTCGCGCCCTCGAATCCGCCGTGCGTGCCGAGGGCCATGTCGTGTGGTCGGCGCCGTCCGCAGATGCACCGGATGCCGAGGCGTTGCTGAAGGGGCTTCGCGCCTTCGGCCCCGACGTCATCCATGCTCACTGTTTCTACAACGCCTACGGCCCCGAGGTCGCGGCGGAGATGGCGGAGATCGCGCCGCTCGTTTTCACCGTCCACGACACGTATCCCGTGAACTCGTTCACGGAAGCGTGTTGGACGTGCGATCACAACGCGTGGTGCTGGGCGTGTCCCGACGTCCCCGTATGGAAGCGTCCCGTTTCCACGTACCGCGTCGTCGAACGCCGTCGCCGCGAGTCCGCGTGGAAGGCGCTCGTCGGCGTTCACGGGAGATTCGGCGCCGGGCGCGTCACGATCGTGTGGCCGTCCGGGTGGATGAAGGAACGCTGCGCGAAGACCGCGTTGGCGGAACTTCCGGACGTCGTCGCCCCTTACGGTGTCGACCTCGAACGCTACCGACCCCGACTCGGCGCCCGCGCGTTCATCGGAGAGGGCTCGGGCCTTTTGGTCGTCGCCGCCGCGAACATGTACGCGCCCGGCGATCGGCGTAAAGGCATCCATGTCTTGCTCGAAGCGTGGACCGATCTCGTGCGGCCGACGTTCCCCGACGCACGACTCAACGTGCTCGGGTCGGTGCACGGGCACACCGCTCCCGATGGCGTGCGTTTCTTGGGATCGATCGACCCCGAACATGTGCCGCTCCACTTCGCCGCGGCGGATCTTTCGGTGCTGCCGACCCTCGGCGACAACTGTCCGATGTCCGTATTGGAATCGTTGGCGTCGGGATGCCCCGTGGTCGCGACACGCGTGGGCGGTATCCCCGAAGTCGTCGACGAAGGAGAAACGGGGTGGCTCGCCGCTCCCGACGACGTCGAATCACTCAGCGCCGCGCTCATCGATGCGTTGGCCCGCGACTCCGAACGTCGGCGCCGCGCTCTTCGTGCCCGCATGGTCGCCGAATCCCGATTCGGCTTCGACGCGTGGATGGCGTTGCACCGTCGCTTGTATGGAATCTGACGCCCTTTTGGTGCGCCGTTGGCCCGCGTTCCGCGAGGCGCGGTCGGGCGTGGTGACTCATCGTCGACTTTTGTCGGTCGACGACGTCGCCGCCGTGGCGGACATGGCAGGCGGACGCGGACTCGAAACCGGTGGGATCACCATTCTCGACGGTTCCGCGGAGGAATTCGCGGCGTCCTGTGCCTCCGCACGCGTGCTCGCGTTGCCGTGGCGCGGGTCGTCGTCGCTTCCCGACGATGCCGCCGACTGGTTGGCCATCGCGTTGGCGACCGGATTGCCGGTCGTCGCGACGACACGCACCTCACTGTCGACGCGGCTGCGTCATGGGCGCGAGGGCTACGTAGCGCCGCCGCATCACGACGCATCTCGGGATCTCGCACCGGCGGCGGCGAAGATCATCGTGGACCCGGTGCTCTTCGCACGTTTCTCGCAGGGGGCGACGGCGCGGATTCACCGCACGGAAGAAGGCGGCGGCGTCCGCCTGCGGTGGGTGCTCGACGACTCCGCCTAGGCGAGCAGGTCCGTCCAAACCGCCTGAGTGGCGGCCAACATGTGCGTGTCGGTGAAGCGCTCGAGAAAGCGTCGACGCGCGGCGATCTTCATCGCTTCGGCACTCGGGCGATCGCGCAGCACCTTGCACACGGCGGCGGCGAGCAGGGCGGCGATCGTCGCGCGAGGAGCGTCGGGCGGTGTTTTCACCAACCACCCCGTTGCGCCGTCGTCCACGAGTTCGTCGAGGCCGGGGATCCTTCGCGCGACGACGGGGAGTCCGACGGCCATCGCTTCGATGACGACCATCGGCATCCCTTCATATTTGGACGGCAGAAGCAGCGCATCCATTCCGGAAAGCAGCGCGGCGGCGTCTTTGCGCCAACCGAGCCACACGATCGCCGCGTCGAGTCCCATCTCGTGGGCGATTTTCCGCAAACGCGGGGATTCGGAACCATCACCGACGACGACGATGCGCGCGGTGGGCGCCATCATGCTCACGAGTTTCGCGACGTCGAGGAGAAGATCCGGGTCTTTCTGCGGTTCGAGTCGACCGACCCAACCGACCACGGGAACACCGTCGGTGATGCCGAGGGCGGCACGCGCCGTGCGTCGCGCGCCGTCGGAGGGGGCGCCCGGATCGGCCAACCCGTTGGCGACGACGCGAACAGCCGCGGGAGACATCCCTTGTGCGATCAGAGCCTTTCTTCCGGCGTCCGTCAACGCGATGGCGCGCGCGGTGGCTTTGCGCGCCGCCTTGTGGCGCCACGGCGTCGGCTTGTGGTCGAAAGGGCTATCGGGAAGGTGTTCGGTGGTGACGATGCGACGGATGCCGAGTTGCGAAGCGATCGCGAGAACGGCGTTGCAGGCGCGCGGGTCGGTAAGGTTCGCGTGCAGCAGCGTCGGACGGTGGGCGACGAGTTCCGTTGCGATGCGGGCGAGCGCCCATACCGACGACATGGTGGGCGCCGCGGGAACTCTGACGACGGCGGTTCCCGCCGAAGCGAGTCGGGAGGCGCTCGCATCCAGTTCCTTCGACGTCGACAGGACGACGCGCATCCGGAACTTCGACCGATCGACACCCGTCGCGAGCGTTTCCAAGTAACGCTCGCCGCCTCCCCATGTGGAAGCGTCCGACCAAAGCGTGACGTTCACGGGACTCGCCATGGTCAGCCCTTCAGCGTCGTCACGGCGAACGCGAAGTGACTGCGCAGGCGATTCCAGTCGTGGTTGTTCGTGACGAACGCCCGCGCGCGCAACAACTTCGCGGCGAGATCGTTCGGATGATCGCGCCATTGAACCAGTTTGTCGGCGGCGGCCTCTGCGTCTTCGAGAATCGCGAGGCAGACGCCGTTGGTGACGCGCAGGCCGGACGCTCCGACTTTCGTCGAAATGACGGGGCGGCCGAGCGCGAATGATTCGAGGATCTTGATGCGGCTGCCGCCACCTTCGGCGATCGGCATGACGCATGCGAAGGCACCTTCGTACCACGGTCGAAGATCGTCGACGGTTCCGGTGACGGTGACGAGGTCGGAAGCCAATCCGCGGACCGCACCCTGCGGATCGCGTCCCGCCAAGACGACGCGCGCGTGCGGGAGGCGCTTGCGGATGACGGGCAGCCAACGTCGCACGAGCGTTTCCGCCGCGCGGATGTTCGGCGGGTAGTCGTAGGAGCCGACGAAGAGAAGGTGGCCGTTCGGGTCGGGCGGAGGAAGCATCGCGAGGGCGGGTACATCGACACCGTTGTTGATGGTGATGGCGTTGCGTCCGGGGGCGACGGTGCGAATGAAGGCGGCGTCGTCTTCCGAACAGGCGATGACGGTCCGGGCGCGACGGAATGCTTCGATTTCGAAGCGACGGAGGAGATCCGCTTCGCGTGCGAGCCCGCGTGCCGCCACGCCGCGAACGAACGGTAGTCCCATTTCGAGAACCCGATGTTCGATGTTGTGCGTCGACAAGAGGTCGGCGTCGCGTCCGCAGGCTCGGATGAGCGGAAGCGCCCAAAGCGTGTCGGCGATGATCGTCGTGTCGGCGTCGAGATGGGGCTTCAGGGCGTCGATCGCGGCGCCGTCGATCCATCTCGGAAGGAGCGACGATCGGCCCGTCAACAGGCGGAGCCACTTGCCGATACGGTCGCCCGTCGACCATGCCGCGGGCGGAGGGAACGGAAGAGGGACCGTCTTCAGAGATTCGGCTTTGCCGAGGGCGTCCAACGCCGCACGGTCGTCGGAGGAGCGGACGATGCACGCGACGGTCGGGGAAAGTCCCGCCCCCTTGAGTCCCCGGAGGCACTCGAGAGAACGTTGACGACCGCCATGGTTGGCGGGCCAAGGGACGTAGGGAACGACGACGACCGGCTTCACGGCGTTCAAGTGTAGCGGGGTCGTTAGACTGACTCCTGCCATGAAGGCGCTTCTTCTTTATCCCTACCTGCCGTACCCGGGCGTGAGTCACGGGTCGGGTCGGGTCGTCGAAGGTCTCATTCGGGAACTTCGGCGCACCGGAGGCGTCCACATCACGTTGGTGGCCGCGGGTGGATCCGAGGCCGACCAACGGGCGATGCGAGAGTCGGTCGACGCCTTCTTTCCGGCGGAGCGTGTCGACGTGGCCGCGCTCGGCCCGGCGGCTCGCGCCGTCGAATCGCTGCGAAGCGCCTGGTTCGAATATGCGCGCCGAACGCCGCGATTCGCCGCGAAAATGGTGCGCGCATCCTTCGAGAGGGCGACGGCATCCGCCTTGGCGACCGGCCCGTTCGACGTCATCCAAGCGGAAATCGGCGGGCTCGCATCGGTCGTGGACCTCTTGCCGACGGGGACGCCGACCATTCTCGTCGATCACGAAGCGGGCACGCCCAACGGCGGCGCCCTCGCCGACGAACCGCTCACCCTCGATTGGGTGCGGCGTACCTATCCGAGATGGGACCATGTGGTCGCGTTGACCGAAGCCGACGCGCGGATCCTCGGGGGGGTCGTCGGACGGGAGGTCTCCGTGCGCCCGGTGGGCGTCGAGGTACCGACCGTCTCCGCGTCGGTCGAGCCCGGATCGGTGTTGTTCTTCGGCAGCGCGGAACACGCGCCGAATCTCGACGCCCTACGGCGTTTGGCGACGGGAATCTGGCCGCGCGTCGTCGCGGCCCGCCCCGACGCCGTCTTGAAGGTGGCGATGGGTGCGGTCCCCGACGATCTCGGCACGTTGATCTCCCGAGCGGGGATTCGTCACCTCGGGTTCGTCCGCGATATTCACGCATTGGTGGCGAGTGCCGCCGTGGTCGTCGCGCCCGTGCGCCTCGGAGGTGGTATCCGCATCAAGAACCTCGAAGCCTTGGCCGCCGGACGTCCGTTGGTGACGACCGCGACGGGCGCGTCGGGGATCGGCATCGTCGACGGGCTCCACGGTCGCCTCGCGGAAGACGACGCCGGGATCGCCGCCGCGATCGTCGATCTGTTGGCGCATCCCGAAGACGCCGAGGCTCTCGGCGGACGCGGTCGGGCACTCGTGGCGCGGCGCTGCTCCCATGCCGCCGCCGCGGATTGGACCCTCGAAATGTGGCGGCGCGTCCGGTCGGACCGCTGAAAGTCGTTACCGTTTCGCTCTCCGGTGCAGCACCCGAATCGGGCGCCGCCGGGATCCGTCCTCACCGGAGTTCCTCATGAAGTCCATCGCGCTTTCGTTCTTGCTCCTCGCCGCCATCGCGTGCGCTCAGGAGTCGCGCCCTTCCAAAGAGTCCAC
>JAFMJN010000156.1 GCA_017853435.1 Planctomycetota bacterium
GGCGCCTCACGGCAACCGGACACGACATGGCCGACCGCAACGACAAGTTTTCCGACAACGTCCCCGGCAAGTTCTACGTGGACAAGCAGTGCATCCTCTGTTCTCTCTGCAGCGAGATGGCCCCGGCCAACTTCAAGGAGAGCGCGGAAGCGGATCACGACTACGTCTTCAAGCAGCCGGAGACCCCCGAGGAATTGAAGGCGTGTGTCGAAGCCATGAAGGGTTGTCCCGTCGAGGCGATCGGGGACGACGGCGAGGGTTGAGATGAATTACGACGATCTGATCGGACGGGCGTTCGGAGCCAACGGCCAGTACCTCATCGAGAAGAAACTCGGCGAGGGCGGCATGGGCGTGGTGGTGAAAGCCCTCGATGTCCCCGGTCAGCGTCACGTGGCGATCAAGTTCCTCCGTTCGGAAGGCATGGTGGACGCCGAGTCCATGGCGCGCTTCAAGAACGAAGGCAACCGATTCGGGCGCTTCCGCCACACGAACATCGTCAGCGTGTACGAGCTCGGAACCGAAGAGGGCGAACTCTACATCGTGACCGAATTCGTCGACGGTCGCAGCCTTCACTCCCACATTCAGAAAGACGGCCGTTTCGATCCCGTCCGTGCCTGCAACGTGATGGAATCGGTGTGCTCGGCGCTTTCCCTCGCGCATGCGCAGGGAGTCGTCCATCGCGACCTGAAGCCCGAGAACATCATGATCCGCAACGACGACGGAGTCGTGAAACTTCTCGACTTCGGCATCGCGAAGGATCTGAACGCCGCGACCAACATCACGCGCGCCGGCACGTTCGTCGGCACTCCCGCGTACTCCGCGCCGGAACAGATCCGCGGCGGAAAGATCGACGGACGCACGGACATCTTCGCGCTCGGCGTGATTCTCTACGAAATGCTCTCCGGCGAGCAGGCGTTCGCGGGACAGCGGACCATCGAAGTGTTGAAGGCGACGATTCAGCGCGAGCCGATCGCCGTCGAGAAATTGAATCGCGACGTCCCACCTGCTCTCGCGGACCTACTGCGTTGGATGATCGCGAAGGACATGAAGGACCGTCCCGCCTCGTGCGACGTGGTCCGCGCCGAACTCGAACGCATCCGCAAACTGCTCGAATCCGGGACGCAGGGACATGCGATCCCGCGTCGCGGCGGCGGCGGCGGTTGGTTCGCGAAAATCCGCGCGCTTTTTTCGAAGTAACCGCGGCGGATCGCGTTCCCGCGACCGTCCGAAACCCTCTCCTCCGACGAGGTTTGACCGATTTGGGAGGGGGGTAGGGGGTTGCTAGGTTGGTTCGGCGAAAGGTACGGGCGCCGCGGCGCGGCACCTCCCGGTATGAACACCGACCAAAAGCACTTCAAGAACCGGAAGCTCCACTCGCTCGTCGGAGTGCTTCCTCTCGGCGGGTTCATCGCCGAGCACCTCCTGTCCAACGCCTTCATCCTCGGCGGTCAAAAGTCCTACGAATCGGCGGTCGCATGGCTCCTGAACATGCCGAAGCCGATTCTTTGGACCCTCGAGATCGTCACGATCGCCCTGCCGCTCGCGTTCCACGCGATCTACGGGATCAAGATCGCGATGGAGGCAAAATACAACACGAGCAACTACGCCTACGCGCGCAACCGCAACTTCATGCTGCAGCGCCTGACGTCGTTCTATCTGCTCGTGTTCATCATCTACCACGTCTGGTCCACGCGCTTCACCGGCCACTTCACGACGACGTACACGCCGGAAGCGGTCGATGCGGCGACGGGCCTCGTGCGCTCTCAACAGAGCATCTACTACTTCATGCTCGAGAAACTCTCGGGCAACTGGATCCTCGGCCTCGTCTACTTCCTCGGCGTGTCCTCCGCGGCGTTCCACTTCGGCAACGGATTGTGGACGTTCTGCATCTCGTGGGGCATCACCGTCGGCAAGAAGGCGCAGGATGGCGCCCGGGTGATCTTCACGGCGATCGGACTGGGGCTGTTCGCCCTCGGCACCGCCGTCGTGTGGCACCTCGTCACCACCCCCAACCCCTTCAAGGCGTGAGGAGTTCCTGACATGGCCGAACCACGTATCGCAGTCGTCGGCGGCGGGCTCGCGGGCCTCATGGCCGCCATCCGGGTCGCGGAAAAGGGAGGCAAGGTCCTTCTTTTCTCCGTCGTACCGGTCAAGCGTTCGCACTCGGTGTGCGCCCAGGGCGGCATCAACGGCGCCGTGAACACGAAGGGCGAAGGCGACTCCGTCTATCAGCACTTCGACGACACGGTGTACGGCGGCGACTTCCTCGGCGATCAACCGCCGATCAAGGCGATGACCGCCAACGCGCCCCGCATCATCTACCTGCTCGACCGTATGGGCGTGATGTTCAACCGCACCCCGGAAGGCTTGCTGGACTTCCGCCGATTCGGCGGAACGCTCCATCACCGCACCGCCTTCGCCGGAGCCACGACGGGGCAACAGCTCCTCTACGCGCTCGACGAGCAAGTGCGTCGATTCGAAGCCGAAGGCAAGGTCGAGAAGTTCGAGAGCTGGGAATACCTGTCGTCGGTCATCGACGATCAGGGCGTCTCCCGCGGCATCGTCGCGCAGAACTTGGCGACGATGGAAGTCAAGGCGTTCCCGTGCGACGCGACGATCCTCGCGACCGGCGGTCCCGGGCGCATCTTCGGCAAGAGCACGAACTCGATGATCTGCACGGGCTACGCCGCCGCCTCGCTGTACAAGCAGGGCGCGTCCTACGCGAACGGCGAGTTCATCCAGATCCACCCGACGGCGATCCCGGGCGAAGACAAACTTCGACTCATGTCCGAATCCGCCCGCGGCGAAGGCGGACGCGTGTGGGTGCCGAAGAAGAAGGGCGACACGCGCGCTCCGCGCCAGATCCCCGAAGGCGAGCGTTGGTACTTCCTCGAAGAGAAGTATCCGAAGTACGGCAACCTCGTGCCGCGCGACATCGCGTCGCGCGAGATCCACAGCGTCTGCTACAAGCACGAAATGGGCATCGGCGGCGGTGCGAAGGTCTATCTCGATCTCACGCACAAGCCCCGCGAAGTCCTCGACAAGAAGCTCGGCGGCATTCTCGAAATCTACGAGAAGTTCGTCGGCGTCGACCCGCGTGAAGAGCCGATGCAGATCTTCCCGGCCGTCCACTATTCGATGGGCGGCCTCTGGGTCGGTTACGAAACGAAGGCGGACGGCGAGATGGATATGGCCCATCCGCGGACGCACATGACGAGCATCCCCGGCGTCTACGCCGCGGGCGAAGTCGACTACCTCTACCACGGGGCCAATCGACTCGGAGCCAACTCCCTCGTGTCGTGCATCTTCTCCGGCGACGTGGCGGGACCCGCCGCGGTCGCGTGGGCGAAGGGCCTCGCGAAGGGCGCCGAATCCGTGGACAAGGCGGTCTTCGATCGCGAAGTCTCGCGGATGCAGGCGGAAGTCGACGCGGTCGCGGCCCGCAAGGGCGGCGAGAACCCGTTCAAGATCGTCGATGAACTCGGCTATCTGATGCTGTCGGAGTGCACGATCGTCCGCACCAACGACGGACTGAAGAAGGCCCGTGCGAAGCTCGACGATCTTCAGGCGCGCGCCGACAAGGCCACCGTGCCCGACTCGGGCAAGACGGCCAACCAGTCGTTGCGCTTCGCGCACCAACTCCCGTACCTCGTGCAACTCGCGAAGGTCATGGTGGACGGCGCGTTGGCCCGCAACGAAAGCCGCGGCGCCCACTACAAGCCCGAATTCGAGAAGCGCGACGACGAGAACTGGATGAAGACGACGATGGCGAACTACGACGCGAAGTCGAACGCCCCGTCGCTTTCGTGGGTCCCCGTCGACGCCCGTTTCATCAAACCACGCCCCCGAACCTACGGCGCCGGGGGAAGCTGAGAGGAACCGCGATCATGAGCTCCGAACCCATCAAGATCCGGATCAAGCGCCAGTCGGACGCGAAGTCCCCCGCATCGTGGGTGGACTTCCAAATCCCGTACCGGCCCTCGATGAACATCATCTCCTGTCTCATGGAGATCCAGAAGAATCCCGTGGACGCCGCCGGGAAGCCGGTGGACCCCGTCTCGTGGGATTGCTCCTGCCTCGAAGAGGTGTGCGGCGCCTGCACGATGGTCATCAACGGCCGCGTGCGACAGTCGTGCTCGGCGCTCGTGGACAACATCCGCAAGGAAAATCCCGGACAGCCGATTTCCCTCGAGCCGATGACGAAGTTCCCGGTCGTCCGGGATCTCTGCGTCGATCGTTCGCGCATGTTCGAATCGTTGAAGAAGGTCAAGGCATGGGTGCCGATCGACGGCACGCACGACCTCGGACCCGGTCAGCGCATGAACGAAGCGGATCGCGAGGAGTCCTACCACCTCTCGACCTGCATGACGTGCGGCTGCTGCGTCGAATCGTGCCCGAACTACAACGAGGATTCGAAGTTCATCGGTCCGGCCGCGATTTCCCAGGTGGTGCTCTTCAACAGTCACCCGACGGGCAAGTTGAACGCGGGCGAACGTCTCGACGCCATCATGGGCGAGGGCGGCATCACGGACTGCGGCAACGCGCAAAACTGCGTGAACGTGTGTCCGAAGTCGATCCCGCTCACGACGTCCATCGCGAAGGCGTCGCGCGCGACGACCACGCGCATGTTCTCGAAGATCTTCGACACCTGATCCGCCGGGGGCTCCCGCTCCGATGCATGCACCGATCGCTCTTTTCGATGCATTGAAGGAAGCGGGCGCCAGTCGGCTGTCCATGTCGATGCGCGACGGCCTTCCGCGGGCCGTCGCGAGCCGGGACGACGGGCCTTGGGAGCCCGTGTCCCTCGTGCTGTCTCCCGAATCGTCGGCTTCTTGGGAAGCCGCTCTCGACGCCCTTGCGGCTTCCGCTTGCGAATCGGCGGACTGGATCGTCGATCCCTCGACGGGTCTCCAACTTCTCTTGGTTCGCCACCGGCGCGTCGACGGCGCGTCGCGCGGAACGTTGCGCCGCGTCGACTTCGCCGTTCCCGAATCGGACCTGCTCTCGGGAGCCTTCATGCTCGCGCGTCACGCGAGCGCGGGTCTGCGCATCGCGGGGGCGGCTCCCGCGGGTTGCCATGCCGTGGTTCACGGCCCCGGGCCCGTCGGACCGTTGCGTGACGCCTGGGCGCGCTCTCTCGGCGAAGAACTCGCGCTCGCCGGATTCACCGTGGTCCCCGAATCGGGCATCGACGCCACCCTCGGCGTCGCGCTTCTGCAAGCCGCGCCGCGGGTCGTCGGCGGGGATGGACTCGCCGTGTCGGCCGCCGTCCTCGCGGCCCACGAAGCGTTGCGGGCGATGGACGCGACGTTGGGGTTGGTCCCTTCGGAGTCCACCGTTCTTTTGACGGGACTCGGTGCGATCGGACTTCCTTTGGCGCGTCGGTTGGTGGCCGAGAACCGGAAGGTCTGCGTGTCCGATCGCGACCTTCGTCGGATCGACGGATTGATCGACGGCTTGTCTCCCGACGTGCGCGGAAACGTGACGACGGTGGCGCCTTACCAGGCGGCGTCCACTCCCTGCGACGTGTTCATTCCCGCGGCGCCGGTCGGAAGTCTGCGTTTCGAGGACGTTTTGGCGTTGCGCGCCCGCGGGGTCGTCGGTCCGTGTGAGACGCCGATCCTCGTCGCGGAGCCTGCGGACGACGGTCTTTGGACGTCGGCGCTGTTCGAACGCGGAATTTGTGCGGCGCCGTCCGGCTTCGCCACGGCGGGGGTTTTCTCGATCCTTTCGCTGCATGCGGAAGGGAAGTCTCCGACCCCCGCGGCCGTTCATGCGCGGACGACGCGCATCGCGCGCGGCGTGCTCGGGACGCTGCTCGATGCCTGCCGCCGCCGGGGCGCGGATCCGTCGCGCGTGATCGCGGCGTCGGACTGAACATCACGACATTCGTCGGCGTCTTTACCCACGCGCACGCGCGTCCGAAAAGAGTGTTGCGAATTGCGACGTGACGGACCGGCTCACCCGTGACGACGTCGCACGCACCCTCAACATGAACGAAGCGTCCTGCAACGAACTCGTCGTCCGCGAAGCCGAATCGGCACGCGCGGCCCTCGCCGCCTTCATCCGCAACCTCGATGCCGAGGAATTCGATTGGCGTCCGGACGACGGAATTCCGTCGGCCCGCGATTGGGTCGGCTCCGTGATCGCTGACGAGTCGCGTCGTCGCGAAGCCTTCGGCGGGACGCGCCGAAAGGCGGGTCGCGGTGCGGGAGTGCCGACCTCACCCGCGGCGTGCGCGGACCTTCTGCGTTCCGAACGCGCCGCCACGCTCGAAGCGCTTCAGGGCAAGGCCGCGTCGTCGACGATGCTCGCGCTCTTGTTGGCGGACACCCGCGCGATGACGGGCGTCGTCGGCCTTCAGCGCCTGATCGACCCGTCGCGCGTGTTGCCGGTCTGATTCAGACCGTGCGCGGGGCGGCCGTGAACGTCCACACGTAGCCGTCCATGTCGCGCGCCACGGTCCGCCCCTCCGTCGCTTCGACGAGGAATCCTCCGCGACTCCGAATGCGTTCGGCCACTTCTCGGGGGTCGTCGACCACGATCTTGAATTCGACGCCGACACCGACGCGATTGCGACGCGCTCCCGCTCCGTGGAGGGCGTCCAAGTCGTCGTCGCGGATCAGCGCG
>JAFMJN010000157.1 GCA_017853435.1 Planctomycetota bacterium
GCTTCGCGGGGAACGCCGACACGCGCGGCGTGATCGACGAGCGTCGTCCACCCACCCGCGGCGAACCCCAGTCGAAAGGCCGCGATCGACGCATCCGAGATGCCGCGCCCGCGCACGTAGGCGAGACAATCGCTTCCGACGGGCAACAGGAGGTCGCGCGCGTAGACGTTGGCGGCCCACGTCAAGGCGCGCAAGGCAAGATCGCGGACGCGGCGCTTCTCCGCCGCGGCCGGATCATCCTCGACCGTGATCCCCGCCTTCTCGGCCAGAAGTCGCAACGCCTCGACGAACGTCAGGCGTTCCATCTTCATCACGAAATCGAAGACGCTCCCGCCTTCGTTGCATCCGAAGCACTTGAACGTTTGACGCTCGACGTTCACGTGGAACGACGGCGTCTTCTCGTTGTGGAAGGGGCAGCACGCCTTGAAGTTGCGGCCCGCCTTCTTGAGGGGCACGTAGCGGGCGATGGTTTCGGCGATGTCGTTCGCCTCACGCACCCTCAACCTGATGTCGTCGGAAATGGCCACGCGCGAAAAAATTCGCCCCTCGAAGAGGCGACGTTCGATTCTACCACCCCGAGGGGGCGTCCAAACCGAGATGGAGGCGGCGCAAACGGTCCACATCGAGCCGATCCGGGCGTTCTTCCGGTGGAATTTCCGCCGCGGAGAGGGCGGCGAGCGCCCGTTCCGCTCCGAAGGCTTTCGACAACACGCCGCGAAGCGACTTGCGCCGCGCCTGAAAGAGCCGTCGTACGAACGGCAAGAATGCGGGATGCGGCGCGTCGCCGTCGTGCCGATCGAGGACCATGACCGACGATTCGACGTCCGGGCGCGGATGGAACTTGGACGCGGCGACCTCGATCGCGCGTGCGACCCGCCAGCGCGACTGGACCGCGATCGAGAGCGTCGACCACGATTCCTCGCCGGGCGCGGCGAGAAGGACGTCTCCCACTTCGCGTTGGACCATGACGACCGCCCGGAGCGGAGGACCGGGCGGGGCCATCAACGCGACCAACAACGGACTCGTCACGTTGTAGGGCAAGTTCGCGACGACGTACCAATCCTTGCCCGCCGCGCGGGCCGAAACCTCCGCGGCGACACCCTCCGCGATCGTCCCCTTCTCGCCGAGAACGTCACCCTCGACGACGACGAGGTTGTCGACTCCCGAGAAGATTCCGCGAAGATGACCGACCAAACCGCGGTCGATTTCCGCGGCGACGACCGAAGCCCCCGATGCGACCAGTCGGTCCGTCAAGGCACCGAGCCCGGGACCGACTTCGAGGACGGTCACGCCGGGAGCGAGAGGAGCGAGAGCGGCGATACGATCGAGCGTCGACGGATCGACGAGGAAATTTTGCCCGAATCGTTTGAGCGGAGCGAATCCGGACGCGGCGAGCGCGGCGACGACCTTCTTCGGCGTGTCGGGGGCGCGGTTCATCTCGAGACCTCCGCCAATCGTCGAAGTTCTTCGGCCACGCGCGGAGTTTGTCGAAGCGCCGACGCGGAAGCGACGAGACGTCGCGCCGCCTCGCCTCCCGAGGAAAGCACGGCGCGGGCGGGAATGACTTCCGTCAACAGTCCGAACGGATCGCGGATGCCGAGCGACGACAGTGCGCGCCGCAACGCTTCGTCCCGATCGACGGCGTCGGCGTCGGCGACGCATCGAAAGCCGAGATCGGAACTTTCCGATCTCCGACCTTCCGTCCGTCCACCGATCGCATCGGCGGAGACGCGCGCCCCGGCGGCGACGTCGAGAAACGAGCCTCCGCAAACCACCATCCGCGCGTCGAGGTCTGAAACGGCCGATGTGGACGTCCACTCCGCGACGTTGCCCGAGAGGTCGTAAGCACCCGTCGCCGACTTGCCCGATTCGAAGGTCCCGACCACCGAAGGGCGACCGAGACCGAGTTCGAAGGTGTTGGCGCACGCCGTGGAAAACAGGTCTCCCCACGGCCACGAGGCGTTTCCCATCCCCGCGACGGCGCTCCACTCGACCGCCGACGGGAGACGCTTTCCGGCCCATGCGGCGTACGCCGAAGCGTCATCCCACGTCACGCGCGTCATCGGGAAAGAGGCGGCGTCGGGAGAGGGCGCCCCTCCCTTCCAGTGTCGTGGAGCCTTGCGCCCCGTCGCGGAAACGAAACGGGCGTAGGCCGCTTCGGTGACCTCGAAGCGATCGGCGAAGAAGACGCGGCTCGGAGCGTCGCCGGCCCCCGGCACCTCGCATCGCACCATCGCGGCGGAGAGCGCGGGAGGAAGAAGCACCACGTCGGGCGGTGTCGTGAGTCGCCACACGAAAAGAACGAGGGCTCCCGCAAAGGCCGCCAGCAACACGAGCGGCAGCACCGCGGAAGCCCTTCGACGCGGCGTCATGGACGCCGACGACATCACTTCTTCGAGTCCTTACCCTCGTCCTTGAAGATCAGGATTTCGACGCGACGGTTCTTCGCGCGTCCGTCCGCCGAATCGTTGGTCGACGTCGGAGCCCATTCGCCGTAGCCGCCGAACGAGAGTCGCGACGCATCGACGCCGCCGTCCGTCCGGAGGAAATCGAGCACGAGCAACGCACGGCGCCCCGACAACTCGATGTTGCCGAGCGGGTACTTCGCACGGGTGACCTTCACCGGAACGTTGTCGGTGTGGCCTTCGACGGCGACCCGTTCGGGCCCCGAGAGAAGCTTCTCGGCGATGGTGCGCAGCGTGCGCTTACCCTCTTCGCGGAGGGTGTCCTTGCCGCTGTCGAAGAGAAGTTCGTCGGAGATCTTGACCTTGATGCCGCCGCGGAAGCCCTCCACGTCGACGCCGTCCATCCCCTTGAGTTTCTCCTCGTACTCCTTGAGGCGCTTCGCCAAGTCGTCGACACCCGCGGCGGCCTTCTTGTAGGCGGCGAGTTCCTCGCGAAGCTTGCGAAGTTCCGCTTCGAGCGCTTCCGCGCGCGTACGCAGGACGTCGTTCTCGGCCATGAGATTGTCGTTCTTGGCCGCCAACGCGTTCATCGTGACCGTGAGATTCTTGATCTCCTGAGCCGACGCCTCTTTGGCTTCCGTCGTCTCACACCCGGTCAGCACCAACATCGCGAAAGCCGCGATGACCGTCAGGATGCGCATGATTCCTCCCCCGGACGTCGCGCGGACGGAAACCGTCCGCGCCCGTCGATTATCGATCACTTGCGGCCGAACTTCTCGAGGCAGAAGGTCGCAATGCCGTCCGTGAGGCTGCTGGCGTTGTCGCGACCGATGTCGAGCACGACGAACGTCGCGAGCAACATGAAGATCGTGGTCACGAGCGAACCGACCACGATCCCCGTCCCGATTCCCGAGTCCGCTTCGACAGGGTCGGCGGCGGGGCCGGACGCGCGGGACGCCGACGTGGTCGGGCGCTTCGCCGTCGGGGCGGTCGCGGGCTTCGCAGCCGGTTTCGCAGCGGGCTTCGCCGCCGCGGGTGCCGGCTTCGACGGAGCGGGCACGGTCTTGCCCTTGCCACCGAGGTCGACGGTCTTGCCGCCGTCCTGCGTGTCGCCCGATTCTTCGAAGATCATCTCGTCCTTGATCGCGCCCGAAGCCTTGACGTAGCGGTCGAGTTCGTCCGCCGAGAAGGTGATGTCCGCACCCGAGCGGGTGGCCTTGAGCTCACCGCGCGAGATGTCCTTCTTCAGTTCATCGGCGGACTTGCCGGTACGCTTCATGGCTTCATCGAGGCTGATTTCGTTCGACACGTGCTTTCTCCGTGATGTCGGGGCGCTCAGCGCCCGCTCTCGGCGGGTCCGCCCGTCGGCCGCGACGTGGCATTCCCGCTTCGGTTCGAATTCGATTCGTTCCAGATTTTGCGCAGTTCCTTCGGCGACACGCCGGGGTCGCTGCGATCGTTCCACTCCTCGAGTCGCAAGTCCCACGTGATGTCGCGGGCCGCGATGAATTCGAGGTGGCTGCCGTTCGTCGCTTTGTAGACCGCCATGTGGCGGGTCTTGGCGTCGATGACGTAGAGCACCGAAGCGCCGCTCCCGTAGGTTCCCGTCACGGCGATGAGATCGCGCGACGTGTCGCCACCCCCACCCTGAGCCGTCGCGTCGCCGCTCGCCACAAAGGCAAGCCCGACAACGATGAACAGCACGACGAGGAGGAAAGGAACGGAAGTCTTCATGGGGCTGGAACCGGGCAGGAATCTACCCCTTGGGGCTTTTTTCCGCAACCGTTCCCGCCGTGGTCCTCACCCCGGTCTTGGACTTCGGACGCTCGTCGAGGAGGGTCGATACGATGTCCGCCGCGGAAATCAGCCCCAAAACGGCTCCGGAGGCGGGGTCCACCACGAATCCGAGGGGGCGCCCCTCGCGCTGCAACTTCGCCAACGCCGAGGCGATCGAAAGTTCGGCGTTCACCCCCGGACAGGTGTAGAGGGCCGAGCGGGCCGTCCACGGACGGCCGAGGGCGCGACGGGCATCCCCCGCCGCCACGTAACCGAGATACCCCGCGCCGTCCGGAGACCGCACGGCCAATCGCGTCTTCCCGGACGCGACCGAGGCCGCCACCACCTCGTCGGGCCCCGCATCCGCGGACACGGTCGCGACGGCCGCGTTCGGAACCATGCGGGCACGAACGACGATGTTCCGAAGGCGAAGCACCGCGGACGCGAGTCCCTGTTGACTTTCGTTCAACGGCGCACCGTCGACGGGCGACGTCAACAACGTCTCGATGTCGGTCCGATCGAGAAGGATGCGCGTCTTGCGGTCGTCCTTCTTCGCGAGCTTCCGAACCATCGCCGCGAACGGGATCGACAGCGGCAGGAAGATCAGATCGATCAGCGTGAGGACGGGCTCGAAGGCGGCGAGGAACGGTGTCGGGCGACGGCGAAAAACATCCTTCGGAACGACTTCCGCGAAGATGAACAAAACCGGCGTCAAAACCAGTGCGGTCACCACCGCTTCCTGTCCGGGCCACCACCGTTCGGCCAAAGGCAGCACCAAAGGGTCGGCGAAGCGCGCACAAAGCGCGTGCGCGACGTTGTTGGCGAGCAGAAGCGCCGTCAACGTGCGATCGGGCCGCGCCACATGTTCGAGAAGGCGGCGGTAGCGCCCGTCACCGTCGCGTGCGAGCGGGTCGATGCGGACGCGTTCCGCCGAGTACAAACCCGCCTCGAGTCCCGCGGCGACGGCGGCGAAGACGAGCGACACGAGGAACAACAGCAAGTCGGCGCTCATGAACGCCCGCCCCGCGCCGTGCGAAGCCGCAAGTGAAGGCGGTCCGGACGCCGACCTTTGACGTCCACCACCCGCATCACCACATCGCCCGCCGTGATCTCGTCGCCGGGCTTCGCGACCCGACCGAGACGCGCGACGACGAGACCTCCCATCGTCGCCACTCCGCCTTCGGGCGGCAATCCGAAGATCCGGCGCGCCGGATGAATCGGCAACGCCGCGTCGACCAACCATGTGCCGTCCGGATTCTCGACGACGGGCTCCCAGCGAGCCTCGCCCTCGTCGGCCAAGTCGCCGACGACGCCTTCGATCACGTCCTCGAGCGTCACGATGCCCTCGGTTCCACCGTATTCGTCCACCACGACGGCGAGCCGCGACTTGGATTCCCGCAGGGCTTCGAGAGCTTCCGCGACGGTCGCCGATTCGGGCACGAACGGAACACGACGCACCAACGACGCGAGAGGCTTGTCCGGATTCGAGAGGACTTCCGCGACGACGAGCATGCCCACGATGCGATCGACGCTTCCCTCGTGTACCGGGATCTTGTTTCGGAACGTCGAGAGGTGCAGCGCTTCGAAGGCGACGAGATCCTTGCGGATGTCGAAGGCCACGACGTCGACGCGCGGCGTCATCACTTCGCGCACGGGGGCCTGATCGAGATCGAGTAGGGCGCGCAGCCATTCATGTTCGTCGGCGCCGAATTCGCCGCGCCGGGCGGCGGCCCCGAGCGCCCGCCCGAGGTCGTCGGGAGTCACGTCGCCCTCGTCGCGCTCGCGAACGAAGAGATCCGACAAGAGTTTGGCGACGTGGGAGAACGGCGCACGCGGAATACGAAGGATCTTCTCGACGACGACGAGGGGCACGGCGGTCCACGTCGCGACGAACGCCGTCGCGTTGACCGCCACCGCCTTCGGCACGATTTCGGAAATGGTGATTGCGAGGAAAACCACGAGAACGTCGACCATCGTCCCTGCGAAGGTTCCGTAGATCCTTCCCACCTCGACGGCGACGACGTGACCGAAATTGAACATCGTCAGGTTGACGAGGAGGTTGGCGAAGAGAATGGTCACCAACGCGTCGAGACCGCGTGCGCGCACCGCCCGCATGGCGGCCCCCGCACGCGGATGCCGCGCGTCGATCCCTGCGAGATCACCGTCTGAGAGATTGAAGACGGCGGTTTCGGAAGCGGAAAAGAAGGCCGATGCGAACATCGTCGCCAGCAAACCGAACAGCGACGCGACGGCTTCGGAGGACATCACGCGGCTCTCGCCAGAACGATTTCGACGCGGGTACCGACTCCGGGAGTCGAACGGATCGAAAGACGTCCTCCCGACGCGGTCACGACGCCGTGAACGAGGGGCAAACCGAGCCCGGTCCCCTTCCCCGGCTCCTTCGTCGTGAAGAACGGATCGAGAGCGCGGGCGAGGATATCGG
>JAFMJN010000158.1 GCA_017853435.1 Planctomycetota bacterium
AAGGCGGCCAAATCCGCTTCCGTCTCCGTGAAGCGTCGTACGCGACCGCGGTGAATCTCCGCGATCAAGTCAACCGCGTCTTTCCGGGATCGGCACGGGCCCTCGACGGGGTCACCGTCGTGGTGACGCCTCCGAAGTCGTTCACGAAGGATCCGGTCAGCTTCCTCGCGCAAGTCAACGATCTCCGTGTCGTGGTGGACGCGACCGCGAAGGTCGTGATCAGCGAGCGCAACGGGACGATAGTCGTCGGCGACAACGTGACGCTGCTCCCGTGCGCGGTGAGCCACGGCAGCCTGACGATCTCGGTCACGGAAACCCCCGACGTTTCCCAACCGGGCGCGTTCTCGAACGGGACGACGCAGGTCGTTCCGCGTTCGGACGTGAAGATCACCGAAAAGGGCACCGAGATGCGGAAGGTCCCGGGCGCGACTTCGGCGGGAGAACTCGCCCGCGCGCTGAACGGCCTCGGAGTTTCGCCGCGCGATCTGGTGACCATCTTCCAAATGCTGAAAGCCAACGGGGCGCTTCAGGCGGAGTTGGTGATTCAATGATCGACTTCCCCGGACTCCCGTCGAACGCGGCGGCGCAGCCCCCCCTCGGAGCCCGCAAGGCTCCGTCGACGAGCGGCACACTCACGAAGGACACGCTTCCCTCCGAGCCGGTCAAGGCCGCCGAGGAGATGGAGGGCTACTTCGCCTCGATGCTCGTCTCCGAACTCCGCAAGGGCCTCGCGGGAGGCTCATGGTTCGGCGAAGGCGCCGGGAGCGACGTCTACGACGGACTCTTCGATCAAATGCTCGGCAACGCGCTTGCCGAAGGCCGCGGCATCGGCCTGAAGGACGGCATCGCCGCCCAACTCGCCGAACACGCCGCCCGCCCGAACACCGCCGTCCCGACCACGGAACCGACGCCATGATTCAAACCACTTCGACGCCTCTCCAAACCGCCGACGCTTCGCTCGTCCTTCAGTACCTGAATGACGAGATCACGCTTCAGGAAGCGGTCCTCGGGTTCCTCCGCCGCAAGGAGGACGTCTTGATCAAGCAGAACGCCGCGGCGCTCGCGACATTGATGGCCGAGGGAGAACCTCTGCTTCGTCAGGTCGAAGAACTGACGCAGCGTCGCGTTCGCGTGCTGACGGCGCTCGGCCGTCGTCTCGGATTCGACGCGGACCGCATCACGCTTTCCATGGTGATCGCGTCGTCTCCGGAGTCGAGCCGCAAGGAACTCGAATCCGCGCAAGAGACTCTGAAGGCGCGACTCTCCGACGTCGGACTCCTCAACCGTCGGATCAACGTTCTCATCCGCCATGCACTCGACGTGAACCGCGGCCTGGTCAACGCCCTGTTCGGAAACGGGACGTCGGCACCGACCGCGTACGGGCCTTCCGGTCGGACGTCCGCGCTTCAAAGCGGGCCTACCGGACTCAACCGGGAGCTGTGACATGACCTTCGGATATGACACCGCTCTGACCGCGATCTCTTCCGCGCGCACCGCGCTGCGGACGATCGGTCACAACCTCACGAACGCGAACCGAACCGGCTACACGCGGCAGCGCGTGCTCCTCGACGCGAATGCACCCGCCCAAATCGGCCCCGGGCTCGCGATCGGTACGGGCGTTCGAGTGAGTTCGGTCGACCAAATCGCCGACTCCTACCTGACGGCGCGCCTTCGTTCCCAAGCGCAGGAGCTCGGTCGACACACGGTCCAACGCGACATCTTCGGCGATCTCGAAACCGCCTACGGCGAACCCGACAACGGCCTGAATCCCCTTTTCTCGGGCTTTTTCGGGTCCATCGATGCGCTGTCGACGAGCGCCAACGACCCTGCGCAGCGCACCGGTTTCCTCCAAACCGCCAAATCGCTCGCCCAAGGGTTCCGTTCGCTCTCGGGGAACCTCGCCGAGGTGCGCCGCGGGATCCAAGACGGGATCCGTTCCGACGTCGGCAACGTGAATCGCATCCTGACGCAGATCACCGAGCTGAATCGCGCGATCATCACCGGAGGTTTCGGCGGCAGCGTTCCTCCGGACATCAAGGATCAACAGAACGTTCTTCTGAAGGACTTGGCCGAGTTCGTCGACGTCGCCGTCACGACGGTGCCGACGGGTCAACTCGCGATTTCCTCCGCGGGGCAAAGCCTCGTCACGCCCTCCGGCAACATCACTCTCGAAGTTCGGACGTCCACCAATCCGCAAGCTCCGACCGTCATCGGGATCGCGGGCGCGAGTGCGACCTTCGAGCCTCAGTCGGGCCGCCTTCGGGGCCTTCTCGACCTCGATCCGACGCTCGCACAGGGCAACATCGCTTCGATCAACGCGATGGCGAAATCCCTCATCGGGCAGATGAATCACGCCCATGCGACGGGTGTGCCGCCCGCCGGCGGCTATGCGTCGATGACGTCGGCACGCGGCTTCTCGGATAGGAACGGGAACGGAAGCGTCCTCGACGAGCGCGTGTCCGAGGCGGGTCTTCCCTTCCCGGTGAAGGACGGCACGTTGACGGTGAATATCCGCGACACCGCGACGGGCGACGTGCGCCGGACCCGCATCCGGATTTCCACGAATACGACGACCGTCGGCAATCTCCGCGATCAGCTCGACGGCATCGATCACGTATCGGCGTTCGTCGACGCCCAAGGTCGGCTCCGGCTCGCCGCGGATCAGGGCTACACGTTCGACTTCTCGAATCGCACCGAGCCGCATCCCGATGCGGCGGGCACGCTCGGCGGCACGCGCGCCACGATGGCGTCGAACGGCGTGTTCCCCGTGTCCGTGCTTCCCGGCGACACATTGACCGTCGCCGTCGATGGCGGCGCTCCGCAGACGGTGACCCTTTCGCCGTCCGCGTTCCCCGATCCGTCGAACGTCGGCCCCGACGCGTTGGCCGCCGTGATCAACGGCCAACTGACGGGAGCGACCGCATCGGTGGTGTCGGGACGCCTGGTGATCGCCTCGAACGTCGGTGGAGCACCGGGTTACACGCCGGCACTCACCCTCGGCGACGGAGGCACGGGAACCGCCGCTCGGCTCGGATTGCCGACCGGAACGACCGCGGGATCGGATATGGCGGTGAACCTCACCGTTTCCGGGACCTACACGGGAACGTCGGACAGGACGTTCGTCGTGAAGCCGCTCGGCGACGGCGTCATCGGACAAACCGCGGGCTTGAAGGCGGAAGTTCGCACGAAGGACGGCCGACTCGTCGGCGTCCTCGACATCGGCCAAGGCTACGCTCCGGGTACGTCGCTCAGCCTCGAAGACGGACTGTCCGTCTCGTTCGGCGCCGGTCGCGTCTCGGCCGCGGCGGGGCAATTCACCGAATTCGACGGCGTCGCGGACGGCGATTCGAGCGGCGTCCTCGTCGCCACGGGCATGAACGCGCTCTTCCTCGGCACGGAGGCGAAGGACATCGCCGTCAATCAGGAGTTGCTCGACGACCCGACACGCCTTGCGACGGGGCTCGGCGGTGGACCGTCCGACAACGGCAACGTGCTTCGCTTCGCAGGCGTCCGGGAGAACCCCCAGGATTCCTTCGACGGAGCGTCCGTCATCGAACGCTACGAGGCTCTGATCCTCCAAAGCGCGTCGGACACCGACCGTTCGATGAACACCGTCGACACGCAAAGCGCGTTGATGGCGGAACTCGAGAATCGCCGCCAGTCGATCTCGGGCGTGAACGTCGACGAGGAACTTCTCAATCTCGAAAACTACCAACGCGCGTTCGAAGTGGCCGCCCGCTACGTTCAAGCGCTCGCGGAAGTGAACGAGACGTTGATCAATCTCGTGAGGTGATCATGAGCGACCGCGTTTCCAACGACACCCAATTCCGATCCTCGCTCGCAGGCATCTCCCGTGCGTGGTCGGATATGTACCGGAGTCAGCTCGAGCTATCGACCGGGCGACGCATTCGCAAGCCCTCCGACGACCCGACCGGAGCGTCGCGCCTCATGGGTATCGATCGCGCGAAGGAACGCCTGTCGCGCTACGGTCTCAACATTTCGTCCGTGAGCATCGGTATCGAAGCCACGTCGCGAGAACTTCAGGCGTTGTCGGACCTTTACGGCGAAGCTCGCCAGCGCGTTGTTCAAGGGCTGAATGGAACCCTCGATGCGGGCGGGCGGCGGGTTCTCGCGGACGACCTCGACCGCATCCTCGGTCAAATGCTCACCTCCGCGAACACGCAGGAGAGCGGGCAATACCTCTTTGGAGGCTCCGAGACGGGCACCGTCCCCTACGTCCGCACGACGGGGACCGACGGTATCGAACGAATCAGCTACCGCGGCGACGAACGCTCGATGGAAGTGCCCGTCGCCGACGGCGTCTCGGAAGTCGCGAACTTCCCGGGATCGCGCGTGTTCCGGGCGGGTCAGCGCACGACGACGACCTTCCTCTCGAGGACCGGCGCCCTTCCCGGGGTCGGCACCAACTCCGCGACGGGCGCGGGACGTCTCATCCTGAGCCACACGCAAACCACGTTCGGAGCGCCGGGGTCGCGGATTCCCGCGGATCCGTTGTCGGGCCTTCGACTCGGCGTCTCGAGTGCGACCCTCGACACGGTGCTCGGCGCCGGTCACACGCTCGACGTCGCCCCGGATCCGAGCGGTATCGGCGGCACGGTCAGCCTGAACGGCGGTCCGGATATCCCGTTCGGTCCTACCGACGCGAACCTCGCGGTCGAAGGTCCGGACGGCAGCATCGTCCATCTCGACTTTCGAAGTGTGCTTCCCGGATTCTCGGGTCTCGTTCCGATCTCGGGCGACGGCACGGTTTCCGCGGACGGCGGTCGCACGGTCCGCGCGATCGACTTCACGGCGACCGGTATGCAGGTCCGTGGGCCGGACGGCGGCATCACCCACCTCGACGCGACGGGAATCCGACGAGCCGGCGCGGTCGACGTCCGCCACAACGGGACGTTCGACGTCTTCTCGTCGCTCATCGCCATCCGCGACGCGCTACGCGTCGAGGGAGACCCCGCGACCGTTACCGCCGCGATGGACCATGCACGCGTGCTGCTCGGTGAACTCGACACCGCGCAGGAAGGAATTCAACGGTCGTTGGCGGACTCCGGTTCGGTGGCCTCGCGCCTCGAAGCGACTACGTCGCGTCTCGAAGACTTCGACATCCTCCTCTCCGATCGGCGCTCGAAGATCGCGGACGTCGACCTATCCGACGTACTCGTCCGCATGAAGGAACAAGAGGCCGTGTACCAATCGGCGCTTTACGTTTCGTCGCGTCTCGGTCAACTCTCGTTGCTCAACTTCCTCGCCTGACGCCATGAACGCCCGAATACACACCGAACGACTCGCGACCTCCGACGAAGACCTCGTCCACTTCCTCGACGGCGTCCTCCGAGAGGACACGACGACCTCCATCGCCGAGGATTCGCCGCTTCTCTTCGGAACAGGCGACGACGTCGCGCGACGCATCGTCCGGGACGACGCGGGAAACGTCGTCTCGCACGCCGCAGCGCGGATCGCGGTGTGGCGTTCCGCAGGCGTCGAGCGGACGCTCGCTACCATCGGTGCCGTCGCGACCGCGACGACGCACCGTAATCGGGGGATCGCAACCGCGGTCCTGCATGATCTGATCGACGATCTCAAACAACGGGGCGTCGAAATCGCCGTACTTTGGTCCGACGTCCCGGGCTTTTACGAGCCGATGGGTTTCACCCGCACGGGTGTCGAACTCTTGGTCGAGGTTCCGAGACGGCTGCACGGGGTCGCGAAGAGCACGCTGGTCCGCCCGATGGAGCCCGACGATTTGAACGTCATCGCCGAGATCCACGCCGGGGAGCCTCACCTCCTCGTTCGCTCGGCTTCGGATTGGAAGCGACTCGTCGGGATTCCGCGATGCGACGTCTACGTCCTCGAAGCCTTCGGGCAGGTCGAAGCGTACGGAGTCGTCGGCAAGGGCCACGATCTCGGTGGCTGCCTCCACGAATGGGGAGGACCCTCGCGTCACCTGCCGAGCCTCGTCGGCGGCATCACCGCGCTGCGTCGAGAATCCGCGCTTTGGGTGATGTCCGCACCTTGGCGTCGAGAGGCGTTGGCCCCTTTCACCGCAATGGGCCTCGAGATCCGCGAAGGCGTGCTGGGCATGGTCAAGGCTCTCCACGCCGAGATCCCGAAGAATCTTTATCTGTTCGGGCTCGATTCGAACTAGATCGAGGCGGGAATGTCCGGCAAGTTTCCGCGGACAACCCGAGTCCTTCCACAGCGCAGGCGGCATCCGAACCGACGTGTCATGGCACGGCGGAGCCGTTGCACCACAAGAGCCTCCGCCCTAAAACTCCTCACCCGGCCCATGGCCCAAGGCGCCCCCCCGTACGTCAAATCGACCTCCGATTCCGAGTCGGTCCGAGCGAGCCGCAGGCAGATCCGTCGACATCCTGAGCCCCTCGTTCCGTTGAGGATAGGGCACCGGTCTTCGGAACCCCACCTCTGCCTCCCAGAAGCCCGTGTGGTGCAAACCTCATCCGTGCACTCACCTTCGTGCTGAATTCATGGGCTTCCCGCTTCAGAACTCCGAACGACAAGTTCGGGGCCAGCGACGTGCCCAGTCTACACCCGGAGTGGGCCGCAGTACCATCCTGACCATG
>JAFMJN010000159.1 GCA_017853435.1 Planctomycetota bacterium
CCCTTGGGAATCGACGGTCCACCGTGAACGCGGAAAGCGATAGGTCAACATGACACCGGGAGCGTTCTCGAGCGGAGGGAAGCTGAGACGGACCAACGCGTCTTTCGCGGCGTCGGTGTTCTTCGGGATGGGAAACGAGATGTGAATGCCGTTCGCCATGACGGCCGTCGTTCCGCGCGACGGCGTTCGCAGGACCAACGGGTCTTGGAGTTTCGCGGCGGGCAAGGTCGCGAAACGGTGGGCCTCCGGGTCGTAGATGCCGAGTCGTATCGCGGACTTGTCGAGGACGATGTCCGGTCCGTTCGGAACGAAGGCATCGTCCACCAACGTCAAGATCCGGATCGAATCCCAACGACGGGCGAGTTCCGGAATCCACGAGATGCTCGTGACGTCGCGACGCGAGAGGACGTTGCGGGAAGGACGGACGAACGGTTCTTTCATGAACGTTCCCGCCATGGAGCCCATGAGCGAGAATCCGTCGCGCGCGTCTTCACCGTCGACCGCGATCGCCAATGTGTTCGGCTGCAGATCACGTGTTTGAAGTTCGAGCGATTCCGCGCGCTTCTTCAAGACGTGCACGCCGCGCCACTCGGCGTGGAACATGTGGACCGACGCGTCGAGGGTGAGGATTCCCATCGGGACGAACGCGATCCGTCGGAGCCATCGCGGTGATCCGTTGATTTCGAGCGTCCGCGCGACGGCGGCGACGACGACGGCGAACGCCATCACGCCACCGTGGAGGGCTCGGGAGTTGTAGGAAGTCGCGGTCGGTGGAAGGAGCAGCGAGGGTGCGATCGCGATCGCGAACGCGCCGATGGCCCACGTGATCGGCAGGAACGACCACGGAGCGGGGCGGATTCGAGCGGCCGCGAGCATGGCGAGGGGCGCGAGCGTCGCCGAACTCCACCACGTGATGAATCCGCCGAGTCGAGCGATGATCGGGGCTTCGCCTTCGACGCCGGGGCTTCGATTCCACGGCGCGATCACGTCGAGCGCGAGACTGAACCACCCGCGGAAGAAGTCCTCGTGCGGGGTGAGCGTCGCCATGTAGTTGACGGTGAGACGTCCCGTGTACGCCATGCGCGCCGCCAAACCGACCGCGAAGGCGAGCCCGAGAGCGAGGAGGGCGGTCTTCCATCTCGGCGATTTGGGGGACGCGGTGATCGCGACGAAGAACGTCATCGGGAAGACGGCGACGGCCGTGTCCTTCGACAATTGGGCGAGCGTCGCGAGAAGGACGGTGTTGAGAAATGGTCCGGCACCGCCGGTGCGCAGGTAGCGCGCGAGCGGCAGCCCGGCCGCGATCGCGAAGGTCACCGCCAACGTGTCGCCGAGGGCCGACGCCCACGTCGTCGCCTGCGGGGCCGCGTGCGACACCGCCATGAACATCCCCGCGAGGAGGGCGGGCCCGCGTCCGAACCCTCGGTGGAGGAGGATCGTCAGGAGCGCGCAGCCGAGGCCGAAGACGAGCAACTGGAAGGCGTGAAACAGCCACGGGTGCGCCGTCCCGCCTCCGAGCAGGACGAGCCCGTGCCACGCGACCCACATGGTCGGCCGGAAGTACCAACCGGAGTCCCAACGGAAATCGCCGGGGGCCGAGGAGGCCGCGAACATGGCGTCGTCTTCCGGTGATTGGAACGGCGGCCAATCGGAAAGTCCCAACATGGCGCCCGCGCGCGGGATCCCGAATCCGTCGTCCATCTGGAACGGGACGGAAAGCGCCCATGCATGCAGCAGGATGGCCAACAGCCCGACGAGGCATCCGTCGCGGAGGGCGTTGTCGGAGGGTGCGGGCGCGGAGACCTCGGGCGTCATGCGGCGCGCATCCTAACGCCCGAAGCCACTTGACCGCGAGGCGCTTCGGCGCGTAGCGTCACCCATCATGAAGGGCGGGATCGTACGGGTTTGCGGGTTCGCCGTGGCGATGGTCGTCGCCTCGGCGGTCGCTCCGGCGCAGGACCCGCCGAAGGGACCGCCCGCCGAGGTGATCGCGGAAGCCTTCACGGCGATTTCCCGTCGAGACCCTTATCCGGTCGTCACGCTTCTCGCGCGCCCCGACATCACCCCGAACCTACGCGCCGCGGGACTGAAGTTGCTGGCCGATCTCGGACCGTCGGGCACCGCCGCCTTGTTGCGCGTGTCCGACTCCGAACCTCGATTGCTGCGGCTCGTCGCCGAGATCCACCTCAAGCCTCCGGAGACGTCGCGCGATCTCCTCTTCGCCTCCCTTTGGGAAGTCCCCGGGTTCGACGAAGCGATGCGTGCGGACGACCTACTTCACGGCGGACGCACCGTCGACGACGGCGGTCGCATCGCGGACCTCGCGCCGCGGGCGACGCCGTTCGGAGCCGCCCACTTCACGCCCTTCTTGAAGGACTCGCGTCCCGACGTGCGCGCGGCGGCCGCGGCGGGCCTCGCGCGCCACGATCATCCGGGGGCGTTTCGCGTTCTCGCCTCGATGCTCGCCGAGTCCGACCCGGCGTCGGGAGCGGCGGCGCTCGAGGCGATCGCCGACTGCCTTCCGAAGGGCGCCTTGGAAGCGGCCCTGCCGTTTCTCGTCGACGAGGACGAGGGGCGTCTATCGGGCGCCGTCGCGGTGGTCGCCGCACTCGGGGCCCCGATGGCGACCGATGCGGGCATCGCGGCGCTCGCCGTCGTGCGGGAGCCCGCCACGACGCGCGTCCTCGACGCCCTCGCGCGTTCGACGGAGCGCGGGGCGCTGGTCGTCCTGCTCGTCGACGCGCTGAGCCTCGGTCGCGTGCGCGATCCATTGACGGTCGCCCAACGCGTGGTCTCCGTCGGTGCGGACATCCAACCTCGGTTCGCCGAAGGGCTGATCGACCACGGGGATTCGGCGGTGCGGGCCTTCGCGTTGGCGGAACTCGCCCGTCGTCCGACCGGCAAGTACCGCGCCGAGCCCGAGCGACTCGCGCTCTTCGACGCCGCGTCGCGCGACGAAGCCGCGTTGGTCCGCATCGCGGCCTGCCGCGGATTGGGTTCGGTCAAGGATCCGTTGGCACGTGTCGCGCTCGTCGCGCGTTTGTCCGATCCCTTCGCATCGGTCCGAGAAGCCGCCGTCGAAGGTCTCGGCGGACAGGCTGCGATCGACAGTACCGCGGTCCTGCGGCGGACGGCGGGGGAGGATCGCGATCCTTCCGTCCGCAACGCCGCGCGCCTCGTCCTTCTTTCGTTCGGCGTCGCGGACGGACTCGACGTCCTTCTCGTCGAGGCGGGCGACGACGTCCTCGGTCCGCGCACGCGCCGTGCGTTGCGCGCCGTGACCGGACGCGACGACGTGCCTTCCGAGGCGGAACTTCGCGAGGCGCTTCGGACGCGTGCGCGCGGACGACGCGAATGACGCTTTCCTTCGAAAGCGCGGCGAAGTCCGCGGCGGCGTGCACGTGGTGCGCGAACTGTCGATCGGGATGCCCGTCGTTCGAAGCTACGCGCGACGAAGCCGCATCGGGACGCGGGCGCATCGGCATGTTGCTCGCGTTGGCGTCCGGATCACTTGCGCCTTCTTCGAGAATGGCCGCCGCGTTCGCGTCGTGCACGCGCTGTGGTTGGTGCGACACCGTATGTCCCGTCAAGATCCCGGTACGCGCCGCGATCGATGCCGCGCGTACCCGTGTGACGCCGCCGACGGAACTCGGTCGGGTGGCTCGCCTGATGCTCGTCCTTCTGCGCGACCCCGCGGCCGCCCGACGTGCGCGGCGCTTGATTCGGAGGTTCCAGGAAGCACGGACCGTGCGTGATCGGCGTTCCTTTCCTCCGGTGGCCCCCGTCGAACCGCGCCTCGCGCTTCCGGCTCCGGAGGCGGCGGACGTCGTTCTGTCGATCGGTTGTCGTATCGAAGCGTTCGTCCCCGAAGCGGCCGCCGACGCGGCGGCGGTGCTCGCCGCCTGTGGAATGAAGGTCGGCGTCGCGTCACAGCCCGTGTGTTCCGGCTTTCTGCAGGAAGCGTGGGGGGCGCACGCGGACGCCGCGGCGTGCGCGGAGGCGACGCGCGCGTCCGCGGCCGGGCGTCCGCTCGCGACGTTGTGCGGCGGCTGTCGCAACACCGCACGGTCCGCGGAAACTCCTCTCGAGGCCGACGACGTCGGCGCTTGGGTGGCGCGCGCCGGTTGGCGGGGGCCCTTCCGCCCGGAGGCGCTCGCGGGCCCCGTCTTCGTTCACGAACCGTGTACCTTTCGGCACGGTCGCGAAGGAACGTCGGTGCTCGATCTCCTTCGGCGCGCCGGGGTCGACGCCGTACGTTTCGCGCCGGTCGCCTGTTGCGGCGGCGCCGCGCCGGCGTGCGTCGACGCTCCGGAAGAGTCCGAGAAGATGGGCGAGAGCGTGCGCGCCGCCTTGGAGGCCGCGCCTCCGAAGACGCTGGTCACGTCCGATCCCGGCTGCCTGCTACAGTTCCGCCGCATGACGGACGCGCTCGGCATCGACGTGATTCACGCCGCGACCGCCTTGCGTCGCGTGCGCGTCGTGTGAATCCCGTGTCTCTTTATTTCGACAACGCAGCCACGTCCCATCCGAAGCCCGAGGAGGTGCTCGACGCGGTGGTGCACTACCACCGCGAACTCCCCGCGAGCGCCGGACGCGGCGGCTACAGGGAAGCGGTCGAGGCGGGGCGGATGCTCGGAGAGTTGCGGGCGTCCCTCGCTCGGTTCGTCGGCGCCGCGTCTCCCGAACGGGTGATCTTCACGCTCAACGGAACCGACGCGCTGAATCTCGCGATCAAGGGATTCGTCCGTGCGGGGGACCACGTCGTCACCACCGCCTACGACCACAACTCGGTGCTGCGTCCGCTGCATCGGCTCGAAGCCGACGGCGTCGTCACGACGACGTGCGTTCCGCCGCGCGACGACGGCATGATTCATGCGGACGACGTCGTCGCCGCGTTCCGTCCGACGACGCGTCTCGTCGTGATGTCGCACGCGTCGAACGTCACGGGAGCCATCGCCCCCGCCGAAGCCGTCGGTCGAGCCGCGCGTGCACGGGGCATTCGATTTCTGCTCGACGCGGCGCAATCCGTCGGACGGATTCCCGTCGACGTCGAAGCGTGCGCCGTCGATCTCCTCGCGTTTCCCGGCCACAAGGCGTTGATGGGGCCGCAGGGCACGGGAGTGCTGTGGATTCGCGATGGGGTGGATCTCCGACCGTTGCGGGAAGGGGGAACCGGAAGTCGTTCGGATCAGCCGTATCAGCCCGAAGAGTTGCCCGATCGTTTCGAACCGGGCGCCCACAACGGTCCGGGACTCGCCGGACTTCTCGCCGCGGTGCGTTGGTTCGAGCGCGCGGGACAGGACCGCGTGTTCGCGCGTCATCGGGTGCTTTCCGAACGCCTCTTCGCCGTGCTCGCCGGAATTCCAGGGGCCGTGGTCCCGGGCCCCGCGTCATCCGCATCGCGTATTCCGATTCACGCGGCGGTGTTTCCGGGCCGCGATCCGCTCGAAGTCGCCGTCGCCTTGGATCGGCGTCACGACGTCAAAGTGCGCGGCGGCTTCCACTGCGCGCCGCTCGCGCACCGTCGCTTCGATACCGCGTCGGCGGGCGGTGCGGTGCGCTTCGCGCCGGGGTGGTTCACCACCGACGAGGATCTCGCACGCCTCGACGCGGCTCTCCGCGACGTGATCGGCTGACGCGGGTTCGTCCGCGCGTCAGAGACCCAAGTATTTCGGCCCGCCCGCGTCCTGCGGCACGGTCCACGTGATGACCTGATACGGATCGAGGATGTCGCAGGTCTTGCAGTGGACGCAGTTCGAGAAGTTGATCTGCATCTTTCGACCGCCGCCCGGGGCGTCGACCATCTCATAGACCGACGCGGGGCAGAAGCGTTCGCAGGGGTTGCCGTATTCGGACGCGCACTTGCCCGCGCACAAGGACGTGTCGGCGATCTTCAGATGCGACGGTTGGTGCTCGTCGTGCACCGAACCCGCCTGATAGACGCCCGTCAGTTTGTCGAAGGTCGTCTTGCCGTCGGGCTTTTGAGCGTGGTGCGCGTGATGATCGTCGCCGGCCTTCTTCTTCATCGACTCGGCGTCGCCGTGGATCGGGAGGCGATCGGTGAAGATCTTTCCGCCGAGCACCCACATCGCGCCCGCGTGGATCGAACCGAGGGTGAATCCCTTCGTGAACGCTTGGCGCCAGTTGCGGGCTTGCCAAAGTTCCTCGTAGATGAAGGAGGCGCGGAGTTTCTTCTCGTAGTTCGCGAGGACCTTGCCCGAAAGGTCGCCCTTGAGCAGTCCGTCGGCGAGCACGTCGCCGGCGAGTTGACCGGACTTGACCGCGGTGTGAATGCCCTTCAGGCGCGCGATGTTCGTGAGCGATCCCGAATCTCCGAGGATGAGGAACCCCTCTCCGTGGGACTGCGGGCGCGACCACCAACCGCCTTCGGGGATCGTCTTCGTTCCGCCTTTGACGAGAGTGCCGCCTTCGATCAATCCGGAGATCAACGGATGGCGCTTCCAGCGCTGCATCATTTCGTACGGGTCGGTCTCGGGATCGCCGCCGTCGAGGGCCGTGACGAATCCGATCGAGACGCAGGTATCCGACTGCGCGTAGCACCACGAGCCACCGT
>JAFMJN010000160.1 GCA_017853435.1 Planctomycetota bacterium
ATCATCGCGTGGGAACGCGGCGTCCGTACAGTGCTCATGGAGACGGACCGGATGGCGCTCACCGACAAGGTGTGGCGCTCGCTCGGAATCCTTCGCTACGCGCGGCGTCTGACGTCCGCCGAAGCCATGGAGCACCTCTCCGCGGTCCGATTAGGCGTCCTTTCGGGTCTGATTACCGGCGTGTCGCTTCCCGACGTGAACAACCTGTTCGTCGTGCTGCAGCCCGCCCACCTTCAGATCCTCAAAGGTCGCCCGTTGGAAACCTTGGAACGCGATGAAACCCGCGCGGCCTTGGCTCGCGAGCGCCTGAAGGCCGAAAACAACTGAACACGGGGCCGCCCTGCGGCCCCGGGAGACACCGACCATGTTCGATCGATTCACGGACCGCGCACGCAAGGTGATGGGCCTCGCCCGTCAGGAAGCCCAGCGCTTGAACCACGAGTTCATCGGGACGGAGCACATCCTCCTCGGACTCGTGCAGGAAGGCTCGGGCGTCGCGGCGAACGTCCTCAAGAACCTCGACGTCGACTTGAAGAAGATCCGCACCGAGGTCGAACGCCTCGTGAAGGCGGGTCCGAACATGGTCACCTTGGGACAGTTGCCCTTCACGCCGCGCGCGAAGAAGGTGCTCGAACTGGCCTTGGAAGAAGCGTCGAGCCTCGGCCACAACTACATCGGTACCGAGCACATCCTTCTCGGCCTCATCAAGGAGAAGGACGGCAAGGCGGCGAAGGTTCTCACGAACCTCAACGTGAAACTCGAGACGGTGCGCGAAGAAGTCCTCGACTTCCTCGGCGCCGAACCCGCGAAGCCCGAGTCCCCCACGGCCTCGTCGGAAGAAACGCCGACGGGCGGCGCGCAGAGCGCCGGCAACGCACCGAGCAGTTCGGGCGGCACCGCGGGCGGCAAGTCGAAGACGCCCGCTCTCGATTCGTTCGGCCGCGATCTCACCGAATACGCCCGTGAATCCAAGCTCGACCCGGTCATCGGTCGCGCGAAGGAAATCGAGCGCGTCATCCAGATCCTCTGCCGTCGCACGAAGAACAACCCCGTGCTCCTCGGCGAGGCGGGCGTCGGCAAGACGGCGATCGTCGAAGGGCTCGCGCAGGCGATCATCCGCGGCGACACGCCCGAAATCCTCCTCGACAAGCGCATCGTGGTGCTCGACCTCGCGGCCATGGTCGCGGGAACGAAGTACCGTGGGCAGTTCGAAGAGCGCATCAAGGCGGTGATGACGGAAGTCCGTCGTGCCCGCAACGTGATCCTGTTCATCGACGAACTGCACACGCTCGTGGGCGCCGGCGGCGCGGAAGGCGCGATCGACGCGTCCAACGTGCTCAAGCCCGCGCTCTCGCGCGGCGAAATCCAGTGCATCGGCGCGACCACCCTCGACGAGTACCGCAAGTACATCGAAAAGGACGGTGCCCTCGAACGTCGCTTCCAGACCGTCATAGTCGAGCCGCCGTCGAAGGTGGAAGCCGTCGAACTCCTGAAGCGCCTGCGCGATCGCTACGAAGCGCACCACCGCGTGCACTACACCACCGAAGCCCTCGAAGCCGCGGTGGAGTACTCGTCGCGCTACATCAACGGCCGCTTCCTGCCGGACAAGGCGATCGACGTCGTGGACGAAGCAGGTGCCCGCCTTCGCCTTCGCGCGATGACGCAGCCGCAGGACATCAAGGACGCCGAAACGGAAGTCTCCCGCCTCGAGAAGGACAAGGAAGAAGCCGTCGCCGCCCAGGACTTCGAGCGCGCCGCCCAACTGCGCGATCAGGCGTACAAGCTCCGCAAGAAGAAGGAGCAGATGGTCGCCGAATGGAAGGACAAGAGCCGTTCCATCGACGGCACGGTCGACGTCGACATCATCGCCGAAACCGTGTCCAAGATGACCGGTGTTCCGCTGCAGCGCCTCGACAAGGGTGAAGCGCAGCGCCTCCTCAAGATGGAGGACGAACTGCAGAAGACGGTCATCTCCCAGAAGGACGCGATCCACGCGATCGCGAAGGCCGTCCGTCGCAGCCGCTCGGGACTCAAGGATCCGAAGCGCCCGATGGGTTCGTTCATCTTCCTCGGCCCGACGGGCGTCGGAAAGACGCACCTCGCGAAGCAACTCGCGAAGTTCATGTTCGGCACCGAAGACGCGTTGATTCAGGTCGACATGTCCGAATACATGGAGACGCACAACGCTTCGAAGTTGATCGGCGCCCCTCCGGGCTACGTCGGCTACGAAGAAGGCGGCCAACTCACCGAGAAGGTGCGTCGCCGTCCCTACAGCGTCGTCCTCCTCGACGAAATCGAGAAGGCCCACACGGACATCTACAACATGCTCCTCCAAATCATGGAGGAAGGTCGCATCACGGATTCGTTCGGACGCCAGATCGACTTCCGCAACACCATCCTGATCATGACCTCGAACATCGGTGCGAACGTCATCCGTTCGCGCACCGGGCTCGGCTTCCACACCGCGGCCGAGGAAAAGACCGGCGACCGCATGCGCGATCTTCTGCGCGGCGAAGTCGAACGCTTCTTCCGCCCCGAGTTCCTGAACCGCGTCGACGAGATGATCTACTTCAAGCCTCTCGAAAAGGAGGACATGAAGCGGATCGTCGACGTGCAGCTCATGGACGTCATGCGCCGCCTCGTCGCCAAGAACATCAAGGTGGAACTCCCGGACACCGCGAAGGAGTACCTGCTCGAGAAGGGCTGGTCTCCGGAATTCGGTGCCCGTCCGCTCCGCCGCGCGATCGAGCGCTACCTCGAAGACCCGCTCTCCGAGGAAATCCTGAAGGGCAACATCAAGGAAGGCGATTCCGTGACGGTCCGTGCCGACGGCCCGGAAGGCTTCGCCTTCGACGTCGCCAAGCCGTTGGTCGAACCGCCGGCGCCTCCGGAACCGGCTCCGACCGCCTGATCCAAGGTCCCGTGAACGCGGGCCGCGTCGCCGCCGTACCATGAGGGGGCGGGCGCGGCCCGCGCCCTTTTCCTATGCGCATGTTCTTCATCGGCCTTCTGTTCGCGACGATCCTCGCGGCGTCGATCGTCACCCTCGTGGACCGCGTCGTGGCGGCTCCCGCCGCACCGCCCGCGGGCGACGCCGGGCAACTGCGTCGCCTCGAGGCGAAGATCGCCCTACTCGAGTCGCGGCTCGTCGAAATCGCGAACCATCTTCGACCGCCGTCGTCCGAAGAACGTCCGCTGCCCGAAGGCGTGACCTCGCGACCGATCTTCGACGGCTCCCCCACGATCGGACAACACCTCTCCGATCTCGAAGGCAGCCTCTTCGATTTCGAACGCGAAATCCGACGCGACCTCCGCCATCTCTACGAGGCTCTGCGGCGTCGTCTCGATCGACTCGAGTCGAAGGGCGTTCCGGTGCGCGCGCCCGCCGATGCCGCGGCCGCACGTCCCGAACTGGTGAAACGCGTCGCCGAAGACGGCGTCCGCTACGACCCCGCCGCGGGACGTATCCGCTTCGAAGCCGTGATCGCATCGCCCACCCGCGCCTTGGAATTCATCGCGGTCGCTCCCGGCGGCAATGCCCACGAATCGCTTCTCGTCGCGAACGTCGGCGCCGCGTCGCTGTCGCTCGCGATCGCCGACATGGGACTCAAGGAAGCGCAGGACGCCGACTTCGAACAGGATCTGCCGCCGCGCGGCGATTCCTTGTTCATGTACGTGGAATGGCCCGGACTTCCGCGTCCCGTGCGCGTCGAAACGCTCGTGAAGGACGGCCGCAACGGAGAGATGCTGCCCTTCTCCCCGTTCGCCTACACCGCGAGTCGCACGTTCCTCGACACGAAGACGTTCGAAGACCACCTCGCCGCCGCGGTCTATCACCACATCGTGGCGCTTTCGTGGAAACACAACGCGGACTGCATCCTCGCGTGCTCGTCGAAGGAAACGCGCGACGAAAATCGGTGGATCCCCGATTCGAAGGCGTGCCCCGAAGCGGGAACGTCCGTCGAGGTGATTCTGAGCAAGTCCCCCGTCGCGGAATGGGAAACCCGCAAGTGATCGAAACGCCCGACACGCTGCGCCTCGTCGCACGCTGTCGTCGGCGACTTTCGCGGCGGCGCGTGCTTGCCGCCGCCACCCACGGATTCGGAGCGGCGTCGGCCGCTTGGATCGCGGGAACGGCGCTCGGTCGGGCATTCGACGCCCCCTTCGCGTGGAGCGCGGGAACCGCCGTCGCGACGGGTCTGATCGTCGCAGCCGTCGACCACGTGCGTGCTCGGCGCACGCCGATCGCCGACCCCGTCCGCGTCGTATTTCACGACGCCGACGTCGATGTCTTCTCCGCGGCGCTCGCCGCGCAGGGACGCTTCGCGGCGTTGGTCCGCGCGCGCGCGGAGGTCGCGGCCCGCAACCTTCTCGAATCCCCTTGGCCGAAGGACCCGCGCCCCGTTTTCGCCCGCGAATGTGCGGCGCTCGTGCTGCTCGCGATCGTCGTCGCCTTGGTGCCCGCGGTCGAGGCGCCACGGGACGTCCGTACGGCGAGCGTGCGCGGGGCGGTCGACGGCCTTTCGGCGGGAACGGTGTCGGCGTTGGGTGACGACGACCTCAAGGTGCGACTCGACGCGGTGCGACGCCGACCCACCGACGGCGAAGCCGTCCGGCAAGCTGCCGAGGCGGCGCGGCGCGTCGAATCGGAGTTGGGGCTCGGCGGACTGCTCGACGCGCTCGACGCGGACGCCGAATGGCGTGCCGCGACGGGTGCGGGGGCCGACGACGCCCGAAAGCGCTCCGCCGCCGAGCGCCTCGCGGCGCTACCTCCGGAAGCGAAGGCCCGATTGGCGGAACTCCTTCGCCGCAAGGCCGCCGAACTTCCGCCGGCGCGTGCCGAGAAGGCGAACGCGGCCGCCGCGGCCTTGGCGGGCGGCGCATCCGACGCCGCCGCGATCGACGTGCTCGCCCGCGATTTGGCGACGTGGGCGAAAGCGCGCGGCGAGGTCCGCGATCTCGCGGTCACGCTGCGCAACGCCGTCGGACGCGGACGCGTGGACGCGCGACCCGCGGAACCCGGTGCGACGGGAAGTTCGGGCGACGTGGGCGTCGGAGAACGGCGCGGAACCGTCGACGGTCCGGATGCAGGGTTGGTGCGCCGCTATTTCGAACTGCGCGACGCGCGCTGACGGTCAGGCGACCGCGGGCTTCGCGGGGGCCGACGTCGGAGCCGACGCCGCGCGTCCTTGGAAGAAGGACATGAGCGACACGTACCAGAAACCGCCGACGAAGATGAGCAGGAACGGGATCGAGCCCCAAAGTCCCTCGCTCACGGCGTAGAGCACCGACACGGTGAAGTAGATCGCGAGGACGAGTTCCGCGAACGCCACGAGACCGCGGCTGCCGCGGTAGAGCCGCGATCCCCACGACCCGCCCGCCTTCACCGCGAACTTCGGCGTACGAACGAATTCCGACTGATGGCCGAGCAACGCTTCGAGGACGGCCTTCGTCTGGTTCACCGTGAGGCCGATACCGACGGCCAAAAGCGCCGGCATGGCGAGTACGCGCGACTTCCAGTCCTTGTAGCCCGCGAACTGGCCGATCGCGTAGAAGGCGATCACCGACGCCGTCGCGGTCAGAAAGAGCATCGCATCGACGATCATCCCGATCGTTCCGTCGGCCAACCGCGTACGGGCGACGAGCATGGGCAGCGTCAAAAGACACATCACCGCCATGAGCGGATAGGCCATGTTGCCGGTGAGATGGAGGAACGCCTCCGACTTCACGTGGAACGGTTGGTCCGACCGCAACACGGACGGCAGCACCTTGCGCATCACTTGGATCGAGCCCTTCGCCCAGCGATGCTGCTGCGTCTTGAAGGCGTTCATCTCGACGGGAAGTTCCGCGGGAACCACCAAGTCGGGGTCGTAGACGAACTTCCATCCGCGCAATTGCGCGCGGTAGGAAAGGTCGAGATCTTCGGTCAACGTCTCGGCGTGCCAACCGCCCGCGTCGGCGATGGCGTCGAGACGCCAAAGACCGGCGGTCCCGTTGAAGTTGAAGAAGCGTCCGGTGCGCGCACGGGCGGGATGTTCGACCAGGAAATGCCCGTCGAGCAGCATCGCTTGAACCCGCGTCAACGCGGAGTCTTCCGCGTTCTCGTGCCCCCAACGTCCTTGGACGACGGCGACGCGCGGATCCGAGAAGTGGTGCACCGAACGACGGAGGAAGTCGGATTCGGGACGGAAGTCCGCGTCGAAGATCGCGACGATGCCGTACTTCGCCGACTTGAGCCCGGCGTCGAGCGCGCCCGCTTTGAATCCCGTGCGGTCGGTCCGGTGAAGAAGCACGACATCCACACCGCGGTTGCGCCACGCGGCGACGCATTCGGCGGCGATCATCGTCGTGTCGTCCGTCGAATCGTCGAGCACCTGAATCTGGAGACGATCTCTCGGGTAGTCGAGCGCGCAGACCGCGTCGAGCAGGGCTTCGACGACGTAGCGCTCGTTGAAGAGCGGCAACTGCACCGTGACCCCGGGCAACTCCGCGTCGTCG
>JAFMJN010000161.1 GCA_017853435.1 Planctomycetota bacterium
CATCCCGTCGATGGCGGCATCGGCTTCGTCGGAGGATGGCGCGCTCTTTCCGCGCCCCAAGACGTCACCCTCTGCATCGACGAGAAGTGTGCCCGTCACCGTCCCGTCTTTCTCCGTGTTGCGGACGAGGAAACGAAGATGACGCTCCGCCGCTTCGATCGAGGCACCATCCGCGGCGATGCGTGCCGCGGCACGCCACGACGGGACGAGCAGGGCGAAGTCGTGCCACGGTGCCACCCAGCCGGTACCACGGGTAGGACCGTCCTCGAGAAGTACGGCCCCCGAACGCGTTTGACGGCTTCGAAGATGAGCGAGAAGTCGACGCAACGTCGCCTCGGCACCGTCGTCCCCGCGAAGAACGTCTTCGGATGCGGCCCGCAACGCCCAAGCGACGTCGCGCGCGTGACGCGCGACGTCGGGGACTCGACGGAGATGGGGGCGCGCCGACGCCGCCGAATTGCGTGCACGCCGATCGATCCACGGATCGTTCCCGAGAGCGCCGACCAACACCGCGCCGGAAACCACATGGTGCCCGACTTCCACGTCGCCTCCGTGCAGGAACGGTCCGTGTTTGAAGTTGAGTCCGGTCGCCGGATCGATACCGCTGCACCACTGACGGACGGCGACGATGCGTGCGCGCCGAAAGAGTGCGGGATCGCCGGACGCGATCGCGTCGAGCGCGAGTCCCAACGGAACATCCCATTCCTGATGGGCATAGTCGGTGCGCGAGAAGCGGTGTTCGCCGAGTTCCGCGTCGGAGAAAAGGAACCCCGCGCTCCGCGATGCCGTGAACGCGCGGTCGAGTTCCATGATTTCCGCGATGCGTACACGTTCCGAAGGAGAACTGGAGGCGAGGTTCGCGGGGCGAAGACGCGGAAGCACCACGACGTCGAGGGCCGAGCCACCGTCGCGACGCCGATCCGCCGCGAGGACGCGCCAAACACCCGTCGCGAGTTCCTCGTCTTCCGAACCCGTCGACACGGCGATGCCCGAACCATGTGCGCGGATTCGCCGCGGTCCTTCGATCCCGAACGCATGCCATCCGAGTCCTCCCGCGTGCAGGATCGATCCCCCGAGAAGATCGTTTCGAAAGGCTTCACGAGCGTCGGCATCGCGCGGCTCTCGCCGCCAAATCAGGCTCCATCCCGGATCGTCCGCCTCCGGTGGATCCCATCCGTCGGGACCGAAATGGAGAACCGGAAATCCGCCTCGGCGCACGGGGCCGACGATCGCGAGATGAAGCCGCGCGTCGCCGTCGCCGAAGGTGTCGATCCAAACATGGATACCGCCCCCATCGGACAGCCGTCCCGCGTAGTGCGTGCGGCGGCGATCACCGACCCGCGACGTCCGCACGGGTTCGGAAAGCGTCGCGTCGGCGCAAGACCAGCGAAGGGGCCCGATCCGGCCTCCGAAAATTTCCGAAGGGCGCCACGGCGGGTCCGACACGTCGAGACGAGGGATTTCCGACCAAGGGCGCGCATCACGTAGGAACACCGATCGCCCGACGGCGAGACCATCGACGAAGCGAAGTTCGAAGCGATCGAGTCGCCCGCATCCGTGTCGCGTTACCCGGAGACGACGACCGTCGGAATCGCGCCAGTTGGTCGTTTCGGGGAGACCGAGCCCCGACGGAAGGAGGAGTTCGTGGCGAACGTCGCCCCGGACCCCGTGCGGTGCATCGACGAAAAATCCCGAAAGAAGCAACATCCACGCCGCGAGGTAGCCCATCGGAGACGAAGACGCCACGGGCGACTCGGTCGTCCTCGGCGTTTTCCGTACCATGTCGCCATGGCGCGCATCGGCATCTTCGGCGGATCCTTCGATCCGATCCACAACGGACATTTGGTCGTCATGTGCGAGGCGGTCGAGATCCTGAGGTTGGATCGATTGCTCTGCGTTCCCGCGGCGCGTTCACCGTTCAAGCCGCGCGGCACCACGTGGTCCGATGCCGTCCGACTCGACGCCGTGCGCGAAGCCGTCGCCCCCCATCCGTCGATCCACGTCGACGACTGCGAACTCCGTCGCCCCGCTCCGTCGTACACGATCGACACGATCCGCGACGTCGCCGAACGGCACCCCGGAGACGATCTCTTTCTTCTTCTCGGCGCCGACTCGCTGGGCGAATTCCCGAAGTGGAAGGACATCGCGGCGATCGTCGCGGCCGTCACGATCGCGGTCGCCGTCCGCCCCGGGCACGTGATCGACCGGACGGCGTTGGCGGAAACCCTTCCGGGAATCCGAATGGTCGAACTCCCCACGACGCCGACGGGCGTCTCGTCCACGCTCGTGCGGTCGCGGATCCGCGCGGGACTACCGCTGCTCGGCTACGTTCCTGAATCCGTCGCCCGTCGCCTCGCGGACGCTACGCCTTCGGCGTAAGGCGAGCCCGCATCCACCCGGCGACGGCATCGCGGGTCATCGTCACCTGCTCGCCCGTCGCGAGATGCTTCACCGCGGCTTCGCCGCGCTCGATTTCCGAGGCCCCGAGAATCACGACGAACGGGATTCCCTTGCGCTCGGCGTACTGGAACTGCTTCTTCAGACGATCCGCCTCGTAGTACCACTCGACGGCGAACCCTTGATCGCGAAGCGTCGCCGCGCAGGCGAGCGCGGCGTCCACGGGCGTATCGGGGAAACGGGAAATGAGAACGTCGGTCGCGCTCTCGCGCGCCTTCAACTTGCCGAGTTTGACGAGAGCCGTCAGAAGTCGCGTCAGTCCGATCGACACTCCCGTCGCGGGCACCGGTTCGCCGCCGAACAACGACATCAAGTCGTCGTAGCGACCGCCTCCGCCGAGACTGCCGAAACGCTCGATCTCGGTGGTCACGATTTCGTACACCGGGCCGGTGTAGTAATCGAGGCCGCGCGTGAGCGACAAGTCGACCCGAAGGCGCGCCTCGGGGACGCCGAGCGCACGCGCATGCCCGAGCATCGCGCGAAGATCCGCGAGCCCTTCGACGGCGGCGGGTTCGGCGCCGAGGCGTTCGATCGCCGACGCGAGAACGGCGTCGGGCGTCCCCGTGATGTTCATGAGACCGACGAGCTTGTCGATCGCGGCCGCGTCCACTCCGATCTTCGAAAGCTCCGCGACGACTTCATCGAGTCCGATCTTGTCCAACTTGTCGACGACGCGCAGAACTTCCTTGTCCGCGGTCGCGGGCAGTCCGGCGTGGGCGATCATTCCGCGGAGCAACTTGCGGTGATTCACCTTGATGAGGAAGCCCTCCATGCCCGACGCGAGAATGCCCGCGTGGACGACCGCGAGGTTTTCCGCATCCGCGACGAGCGACGACGTGCCGACGGTGTCGACGTCGCATTGGATGAACTCGCGGAAACGACCCTGCGCGGGCTGCGCACGGTCCGCGCGCCACACGGGCTGGATTTGGTAGCGCTTGAACGGCTTCGGGAGTTCGGGGTGCATCGCCACCAAGCGCGACAGAGGCACCGTCAGGTCGTAGCGAAGGGCGAGGGTGTGCCCGTCCTCGTAGGCCAACTTGTAGATGAGCTTCTCACCGTCGGCGCCGTACTTCCCGAGCAGGATGTCGACGAATTCCATCGCCGGCGTTTCGACGGGTGCGAAACCGAACGCTTCGAAGGTCCGCGTCAGGGTGGCGACCAGTTCCTTCTGCGGCAGCAATTCCGCCGGAAGGACGTCGCGAGTTCCATGAAAAAGTCGGGCTTCCACGCTCGGCATGAGGGCCATTCCGCCCCGGAAAACCCCGGGAATGCGCGCCACCCTACCACCCGCCTCCCCCCCGGAAAACGGCCCTCCCCACCCCTCCTTGACGCCCTTCGCCCCTCCCCCTAAGATCTTCGCCGCTCTAGGACTTGCGGACGCTCCGCGTTCGCATGGAGAAATCGGATGTCGAAGATCGCGTTGGCACTCTCTCTCTCGGCTCTCACCCTCGGTGGCTGCGCTGTCGGCGTCGCCTCGGCCGGCACCGGCACGAACAAGACCAGCGACGGTGCGCCGATCGCGGGCAACGGCCGCTACATGGGCCCCAACCACTCCGAGAACTTCTCCACGGGTCACACCATGTGGGGCCAACTCGGCGACTCCTACACGTCGAGCTACCGCCACATCCGCGGTTCCATCGGCTACTACCTCCTCAACACGAACTACGAGTTCCCGCCGTACGAGACCTTCTGGGACGACCAACTTCCGCGCGCGACCGGCGACATCGGCAAGACGCTCGATCGCCACCTCTTCAACTTCGACTGGAACGATCCCTACTCCTCGTCGCGCTACGGCCGCTGATCGCCCGAGCGATCGCATCGGAAGGGAACACGTCGCGCCGCGACGGGTTCCCTTTTCGTTTTACGATGCTCGAGGAAATCGCGCGGCGAACCCATCGGCGATCGTGTCCGCGGCCCCGTCGAGCGTGTCGCGATCGACGGCTTCGATCCAAATGTCGTGGGGAAGTTTGCGCAGCCACGTGAGTTGCTTGCGGGCGAAGCGCCGCGTCTTCGTCGAGACCGCGTCGATCGCGACGTCGACGGACATGCGCCCCTCCACCACGGCGATCGCTTCTTCGTAGCCGAGTGCCGCACCGGACGTCCGCCCGAATCCTCCGGCGGCGAGGATCGTCCGCGTTTCTTCCACGAAGCCGTCGCGGAACATCTCGACCACCCGGCGATGGATCCGCGCGTCGAGGACGTCGCGCCGCCACGTCAACACGGCGGTGAACCTCGGGAACGTCGACTTGACCGTCCCCTCCTTCTGAAGCACGGAGATCGGCTTGCCCGTCAACGCGTACACCTCGAGCGCCCGCTCGATCCGCTTGCGGTCGTTCACGTGAAGCCGCTTCGCGGTTTCGGGATCGATCACCGCGAGCCGGGCGTGCATCACCGCGTCGCCGAGGCGATCGGCCTCTGCGCGGAACGATTGCCGGAACCCTTCGTCCGCCGCGGGACCGTCGAACACTCCTTCGAGAAACCCGTGGAGATAGAGCTGCGTCCCACCGACGACGACGGGGATCTTTCCCCGCCCCGCGATGTCGCGACGAACGGATTGAGCCTTTTCGACGAACGCCCGTAGATCCAACGAGTCGAGAGGATCGAGGATGTCGATCAGATGATGAGGAATCCCCGCCTGCTCCTCCGGTCCGGGCTTCGCCGTCCCGATGGTCATTCCCCGATAGACCTTCATCGAGTCGAGGGAGATGACCTCCCCACCGACGCGGGCGGCGAGCCGGGCACCGGTGCGGTTCTTGCCGGAAGCGGTGGTCCCCGTCAACACGAGCACCGGGAGCCTGTCGAGGGCGTCGGTCATGCCCAATCTTCTAGCCGGAACGTCGGCGCGTGCAACCGCGACTGATAGGATCACCGCATGGCCGCCACGCGGTTTCCATCGACTCCGGGACGTCGCGCACTGGCGACGGCGTTGGGAAGTCTCGGCTTCGTCCGACTCCCGCGCCGACGCCTTTGGGCGATCGCGGCGTTGGTGATCCTCGGCGCCTCGTTCCTCGTGTCCCGGACCGCCCGCGTGTGGCCGTCCGCCGCCGATCCCGCCTTCGACCCGCCGACGAACCCCTCGGTCCGACTCGATCGCACCCGGCTTCTCTTCGACGGAACCGTTCCATGGGTCGGGAAGGACGTGGACGGTTCGGTGACGCGCGCCATCGGCGATCCCCTGCCGACGTCCCTCCCCGTCCCCTACGTCCACTACGGATCGGATGTCGTCACCTTGCGGGGTTCGCAGGGAACCAAGACGTTGGCTCCGGACGATCTCGAGCGCGACACGCGTCGCGGGCTGTGGCTCGGCCATCTCTTCGCGTTGCTCGCGATGACGGGCCTCCTCGGGTTCGCGGGACGTCTCGTCGGGCGTCTACGAAGCCCGCTGCTCGGCGGTGGGGCCGTCGCCCACCTTACCCTCGCTTCATTCGTACCGGCGGGGCTTCTCGGGGGCCTCATCGGAGCGTTCGCACCTTCGGTACCGTTCACCATGGAAGTCGTCACCGCGGCGATTCTCGCCGCCAACCTGATGACCCTGCTGCTCGACCCCGCGTGGGTTCCCCTTCGGAAGGAAACGCGTCCATGATGCGCCTCGTCGTCGTTCTGATCTCGGTCCTCCCGTTGTTCGGCCAGGTTCCGGCGACGACGACGCGTCCCGCCTCCGCACCGATCGAACAGGAACTCCCGACCGACGACGTCGGCGCCACCGCGTTGCTCACGAAGGCCGCCAAGCGCCAGATCACCGGCGACGCTCCGTTTTCCATCGCGGACTTCCAAGCGGACCTCGAAGCGACGATTTACGAAACGGATCGGGACACCGGAACGCCCGTCGCACGGTCGGCCCACGTCACCCAGTTCTTCCGCGTCGCGGGCGACGGTGCGACGGCCTACCGAAGCGACCGATTCGAAGCGCTGACGAAAAAGCAGGTCACGCGCGCGTTCGACGGAAAGTCCCACTGGATGCGACTCGGCAAGGAACCCGCGCGGGAACTCCTGAACCGTGAAGACCGCGAAGACCGTCAGGCA
>JAFMJN010000162.1 GCA_017853435.1 Planctomycetota bacterium
CGTCGCCACGGCACGCGACCCGGGATCCGTTCTCGAGACGATTCGGTCACGCCTCGTCATGTTGCCGTGCGGACCGCTCGACGGGACGACGACCCTGCGCGTTCTCGAACGTCGCGGCTTCTCCGCCGACGAAGCGCGTTGGCTCGCTCCGCTTTGCGAGGGGGCTCCGGGCGCGGCGTTCCGTTTCGCACGCGGCGACGTCGACGCGCATCTGATCGAACCTCTCCGCGCCGTCTTCGGAGCCGACCCCGCCGCCGATGTGGCGAAACGCATCGAGAAGATCGCGAAGGACGCGGCGGCCGACTGGATCGAGGCGCGCGAGTCGATCGGCCCATCCGCCGCGATCGCCGCTTGGAAGGACTTGCGGGCGGCGCAGGAGATCGGAGCCGACGACGAGAAGGCCTCCGAAGGAACGCTCGAACCCGTTCGTGTTTTTATCCGACCGATTCTCGAGGCGGTGGGGGCGGGGATCCGCATGAGCCTTAGGGCGTCATCCGGATCGCAACCCTTGACGCCACCGTGGTCTGAGTGGATCGCGGAATCGCATCCGCTTCGCTCGGGCAGCCTCGCGACCGCGGAGAGGGCCGCGACCGCGGTCGTCCGTGCGCTTGAAAACCTCGATCGTAATCTTAGTGTGCAGCTCGTGATCGAGACGATGGTGACCGCTTTGCGCGCGCGCTGAGCCGAACGAACGCCGGGTGCGACATGAATGACGAGATCGAGATGATCGAGCGAGTTGCTCGTGACAAGGGCCGGTTTGCGCCCGAGGCCTACATGTTCACCGTGGAGGCGCTCAACATCACCTTGCTCAAGCGTCGTCGCGCGGGCGTGACGGGGCATATCTCGGGGCAAGAACTCCTCGACGGCATTCGAGACGTCGGCCGCGATCGCTTCGGCTACCTCGGGCGCGCCGTCTTCGAAGCGTGGGGGTTGCGCGCGACGGCCGATTTCGGCGACATCGTGTTCGATCTCGTCGATGCAGGCGTGCTCTCGAAGCAGGAGTCCGATTCGAAGGACGATTTCGCGGGCGGATTCGACTTCGCCGAGGCCTTCGAGAAGTCGTTCACCTGATCGATCCGCCGACGGACCTCGGTCCCCCAAAAAACGACGACGCTCCCGGATCGACCGGAAGCGTCGTTCTTCGTTTCGGACGCGCTTACTTCTTCGCGCCGTTCTTCGCCGCGGCCTTCTCCTTTTCGGGAGCGGGGACCTTGTCCGCGAAGATCGCGTAGTCGGACACCGATTTGATGTCCACGCCGATCGAGCCGAGGAGATCCGCGATGGCGCGCTGGACTTGCGGGTCGTCTTGGAAGTCCGCGACCATTTCCCGGCCTCGGAGGTCCTGCGCCTTCTTGCGGACTTCGCGGCGGAGCAGCCAACGGACGTCGTCCTTCGGAAGCGGCGTTTCGAGCGACTTCATGAGAGCGTCGAATTCGGGATAGCTCGCCGCGTCGAAGTTGTCGGTGGCGGCGTTGCGCGCGATCAATTCCGGAGATTTCTTCGCGAGATCGTTGATGTAGTCGTCGAGTTTGCGCGTTTCGAGAATGCGCGTGAGTTCTTCGACCTTCCAACCGTCGAGTTCCTTCGGCGAAATGATCTCGTCGGGAACCACGCCACCCTCCGCGGTCACTTTGCCCGTCTTGTCGCGCTCGGTGTGGATGCTGCGACCGGACGGCAGGTAGTAGCGGGCGATCGTCAACTTGAGTTCGGGCGCGCCGTCGTAGGCGCCGTTCCCGTTCTTGTCCGTGAACGGTTCGGGGGCGTCGAACTTGCCGTTGCCGTTCCTGTCGGTGTAGGGCTCGTCGTTTTCCCGCACCTTGTTGTTGTTCACGTCGGTGTACGGCTCGCCGCCGTCCCACTGTTCGTTTCCGTTCGCGTCGACGAACGGCTCTCCGGGGGCCGTGCGCATCGGGAATACCTTCTGCACCGATCCCTTGCCGAACGTGCGCGTACCGACGACGGTCGCACGTTTGTGATCCTGCAACGCGCCCGAAACGATTTCCGAGGCCGAGGCGGAGTTGCCGTTGACGAGCACCGCGAGCGGCGCCGTCCGTACCTTCGCCGGTTCGAGGGTCGTCAGAGAGCGGCGGGGAGCGACCTTCTTGTTGCGTCCTTCCCAGTAGCAGATTTCTTGTTCACCCTTGAGGAACTTGCCCGCGATCTCCTGCGCCGCGCGCAGATAGCCGCCGCCGTTGTCGCGAAGGTCCACGATGAACGCCTTGGCGCCCTTCTTTTCGAGATCTTCGAGGGCGACTTCCATTTCGTTGCCGGTTTCGCCGCCGAAGGTGCGGATCAGGACGTAGCCGATTCCGCCCGGGAGCATGTCGCCGAGCACGGTCGGGATCTGGATCGCCTCGCGGACGATGCTGAATTCGCGCGGTTCCTTCCAACCCTTGCGCCAGATTTCCACCTTGGTCGTCGTTCCGACCGGGCCCTTCAGACGGGCGGTGGTTTCCTGCAGCGCGCGTTCGGCGGTGTCCCAACCGTCGACCTTCAGGATCTTGTCGCCGGATTGCAGTCCCGCGCGGTAGGCGGGACCCGAGTAGATCGGGCGCGAGATGTAGATGCGGTTGTTCTCGTCGAGGTTGACGTAGGCGCCGATCCCCGCGTAGTTCGGGTTCAAGTCGAAGTTCCAGTCGGCGAGTTCCTTCGGAGTGAAGTACGTCGAGAACGGATCGAGGCGTTCGAGCAGCCCCTTCGCCGCGTATTCGCGCAGTTCGTCGTCGTTGAACTTGTCGCCTTCGTTGTGCACCGCTTTGACGAGTTCGATGATCTCGTCGAGTTGCGCGCGGACGTCGTCGGCCTTCGGCGATTCGGACCCCCACGACTTCTGCAAGAGATTGATGTAGTTGGCGAGCGCGAGGTGCGTCGTCGCCAACCGACCGCGTTCGGACGGCTCGTTGCGGAGCTCTTCGAGGACCGGCTTCGCCGAGTCGAAGTCCTTGATTTCGGCGAGCGCGAGGGCCGCCGCATAGCGTGCTTCGGATTCGCTCGCTCCGAGGAGACGCACGAGTTCCTTCTTGGCGTCGCGGGCGTGGTCGTCGGAAAGCGCGAACGTCGCGCGGGCGACGCGAGCCTTGACCGTCGCGGGCATGGGTTCGGCGAGGTGCTTACCCAAGTCCTTCGCCGCTTCTTCGATGTTGCGCTCGGTCAGGAGGTCGGCGGCGGCGATGCGGATTTCGGGTTCCTTGGCGTCGCGGATGATCGCGACCAGCGCCTTAGCGGCTCGGTCCTTGTCCCGAAGCATGACCAATGCGCGCGCGATCTCGAGACGCACCAGCGCGTTCGGGTGATCGATCTTGCCTTCGAGGACGGGAACGGCGGGGTCGCCGAGGCGGGCCATTTCCGCCGAGACGCGCCACGCGTCGTTCCGGTCGGTCTTTTCGAGCTTCGCGATCAGCGCGTCGACCTTGTCGGAGACGGACGACTGGGCCGTCGTCAAGGAGACCGCGGTGACGAGGACGAGGACGAGGCGGGAGAGGAGGGTCATGGAAGTGAAAATCGCCTTTGCGCGGAGAGTCCCATCGTAGAGGGAAGGGCACATCCAAGAAAGGATCGGTTTCGGAGGTTCCCGTCCTCAAGTTAGAACGTATGAACGGCCCGTCGGGCTCCCTGATTCGTCCCATGACGCTTCCATCGATTCTTCTCATCACGACCGGAGGAACCTTCGGGATGCTCCCCGGTGGCAAGGGATTCCGCGAAGGGGTGCTCGAAGCCGTTCCCGAAGTGGCTCGACTCGCACGGCTCCACGTTCGGGCTCCGTTCGCCCTCGATTCGTCGTCGCTCGCGCCGTCGCACTGGGCCGAACTGGCGGGCATCCTCGCGGAGGAGCGCGACCGACACGACGGATTCGTCGTCACCCACGGAACCGACACGATGGCCTACACCGCCGCCGCGTTGAGTTTCATGCTGCCCGGTTTCGGCAAACCGATCATCCTGACGGGCGCCCAGCGGCCCCTCGCCGAGATCCGCACCGATGCGCGATCGAATCTCGTCGACGCGGTCGAAGTCGCCACGCGCAAGCTGCCCGAGGTGGCGATCGTCTTCGGTGGAGCGGTGCTTCGCGGCAATCGCGCGCGCAAGCGCAGCCTCGAAGGCTATCGCGCGTTCGAATCGCCCAATTACCCGCTCCTCGGCGAGGTGGGCACGGAACTCCTGTTGAACGAGTCGGCGATCCGTCGGGTCGAGGACGACGCGTCCTTCGGGCTCGTGACCGACCACGACCCGCACGTCCTGCACATCCGTCTCGCGCCGGGGATGCACGGCTCTTCGCTCGAAGGATTGGACACGCGGCGGACGCGCGGCGTCGTGCTTCAGGCGTTCGGTGCGGGGAACGTGCCGCTGCGTGAGGGACGCGAGGCGTTTCCGCTCGAACGCCTTCGTGACGCGGGGGTTCCGGTGTTGATCCTCGGCGGTTCGGAACACGGAACCGCGAATCTCCGTCTCTACGAAGGGGGACGACGCGCCGCCGATCTTGGTGCCGTCTCCGCGCGCGACATGACCGCCGAAGCCGCCGTCGTGAAGATGATGTGCGCCCTCGGCCGCGCCAAATCCCCGGATGCCGTGCGGGCGCTCTTGTCCGAGGACTGGGCCGGGGAGATCACGCCGGAAGAGGATGCTCCGGTCGCGTAGAATCCCCGCATGAGCGTCCCCCGTCGCAATCCCGGCGAACTCGAGATCGACCTGTTCTGTTCGGGGGTCCGCATCGATCCGTCCTGCACCTTGAAAGACGACGCACGCGCGATCTCCCGCACGCGCGCCGGGCTCGGTTCGGGCCTCGAACTCGTCATCCCGGGCGACCTCAAGGACCTTTGGCTGAACGTTCCCGTCGAAGAGGACTTCGCAGCCGCCTCGCCCTACACGATCCACCGAACCGATGCCGGCTACGAAGTGCGCGACGCGCGCAACGCCGAACGCTATCCGGTGCGCGTTCCGCAGGAACCGGGTTGGTACCGAGGGCGGACGTCGAAGGGCACGTTGATGAAGGAGGTCGGCGTCCTGCAGGGGACCTACCTCGGCATCTACGTCTCGAATTCGTGCATGTACTGGTATCGGGACAACCCCGAGAACTGCAAGTTCTGCACGACGGGCTACAACGTCGGCGTCAACGAAGTCGCGGTCAAGGACATCGACGACGTCGTCGAGGTCGCCGCCCGCGCGAAGGCGGAGTCGGGCGTCACGTTCGTGCACTTCAACACGGGTGACCAAAACGGCAAGGGGCTGCGACAGATCGCCCCGTACGTGAAGGCCGTGAAGGAGCGCGTCGGTGCCTTGATCGGGGTTCAAGCGGTGCCGCCCGCGACCGACGCCGGACTTTGGGAATACGACTGGCTTCGGGATCTCGGCGCCGATCACTTTTCGTTCTGTTACGAGTTCCACGATCCCGACGTGTTCGCGAAACTCCTTCCCGGCAAGCAGCGGACCGTCGGGCAGCGGGCTTTCTTCCGCGCGATGGAGTACTGCCAATCCAAGATGCCGAAGGGGGCCTGTTCGGGCGAGATCATCGCCGGTGTCGAACCCGTGGACGTGACGCTTCGCGCCATCGACTACATCACGGGGGTCGGCGCCTTCCCGACGGTGTGCATTTTCCGCCCCGTGGTCGGTTCGGACATGGAGCACGTGCCGTCACCCCGCTACGACGACATGGTGACGGTGATGCGCCACATGTACGTCGCATGTCGGAAGGCGGGGATCCCGATCGGCGCCGCTCCGAACATCGAAGTGTCGTTGATCGTCAATCCCGACGACGCGCAGTACCTCGTCCCGCGCACGTTCGGCTTCCAACTGGATCGACTTTGGCTCAAGACCGTGAAGGCGCTCGCGACGCCCAAGTTCGCCTACGAGATGAAACCGCGAAAGGTGAAGGGACGCCTCGAGGCCGCGGAAGAACATGACCGCGCCGCGCGGGCCGCGGGGATGACGGTTTGATGGTCGGCGCTCCGATGCCTCCGTCGTCGGACCCGTTGACGCAGTCGTTCCTCGACGCCGTGGCGACTCATGCGGCGGCTTTCGAATGGGATGCGACGCGCGCGGGCGTCGACGTGCGGTGCACGACGGCGGTGGCCGGCGGCGCGAATCGTGCGCGGCTCAAGGCTTTCCTGCCGAAGCCAGGGACGTTGGTCGTCTTCTTGTACAAGGATTCGAACGTGCCGTTCTCGGACGATCGCTTCTCCTACGGGGCGTTGACCGTGAAGTCCGTGCCGAAGGACGCCGCCGATTACGTCGCGATTCTCGACTACGCGGCTTCGGGTTTTCATCCCGAGCGGCGTCCGGATTGTGCGAAGCGGACGGTTCCGTTCACCGTTCCGAAGTAGGCGGCCTTTCCCGACGTTTTTTCCCGGCCTTCGGCGTGGTATCACCCTTCGAGGATCAAGACATGGCATCGATCAAGGCAACCGAAGTTCGCAAGGGCATGATCATCCTCCACCAGGGCCAACTGCACGTCGTGGCGGAGTTCGA
>JAFMJN010000163.1 GCA_017853435.1 Planctomycetota bacterium
ACGATTTCAATTGAATCCTCTAGTCCAGATGCAGCGGACGTAGATCACTTCTTTCCCAAGTGCCTCAACAATCGGGGCTTTGAACGAGGGAACATCGATGGCATTTGGAACCTCGTCCTTGCGTGCGTTCCGTGCAACCGTGGTGCCGGCGGAAAGTTTGAAAGGATGCCGAGCCAGCGCCACCTTGAACGCTTGGTGAAACGCAACGAGTACTTCGGCGGAAGCCATCACCCACTCCGAGAGACGATCATCGCACAGACGGGGAGGACTACCGAGGAGCGCATACGCTTCCTAAGCGAAGCGGCGAGGGACGGACGCAGACTCTTGATCCATACTTGGTCGCCCGCAAGCGAAGCTGACGGTGCGTTTTGAAGAACGACACCATCGATTGGTACGACCGCAACGCAACGTCGTACTTCGACGACACTTTCTCTCTGAGCCTTGCGAATCAAATCTCAAGGCTGACGATACACCTACGCCCCGGTGCTCGCGTCTTGGACGTCGGTTGTGGGTCGGGCCGCGATTGCCTCGCGTTCCGCTCCCTCGGATTCGTCGTCGAAGCACGCGATGCGTCGGAGGGAATGGCGCGTGCCACCACGATTCAAACCGGAATACCGGTCACGGTCGCGGATATCAGAGCAACCTGTGACGTTGCTGCGTTCGACGGAATCTGGGCATCGGCCATTCTCTTACACATCGAACCCAATGAAGTTCCGTCGGTCATGACCCGCATCTCCAACGCGCTTCGACCCGGCGGCGTCCTCTACGTCTCGCTCAAAGAAGGAACGGGGTCGAAGTTGGTCGATGGCCGGTGGTTTTACTACTGGTGCTTGGAAGACTTCCTTCGTGAGGCCGTGAGCGGGACTCGGCTCTCGCTCATCGAATCGTGGAAGACTGAAGATACGCGCCGCGCTGGGGTCATCTGGATCAACATGCTCTTCTCGACGCCCAAAGAGGGCCCACGAGTGTGCACAGATACGTCCTACCCCTAGGCGGGGAACGCACGGAAATCTTTAGCTTCAAGTCTGCACGACTTACTCAGAGCGCCGGACAGAGAGAAGAATCTCGGATTTCGCTCCAGGGTGAACACGCGGTGGAGGCGGTAACGATCACTCTCGCGTTCACTGACTTCGAGTTCGTTCCGACTGACAAAGAACGGCGACTCCGCACCGAATCGCGTTGATTTAACCTCGATGAAGACTTCACCGCCTTTGGAGTCGAACGACATGATGTCGTATCCAAGATGGTCACCCCTAGTCTTCGAAACATGCTCGACGCGCTCGGCAAGCCCGTGATGCCCCAGGGCTGCAAGTCGGCGGCGCTCGTACTCAAGAACCAAGAGTTCGCCCGCGAGTCCTACCTTCGCATTGCGCTCGTCACGCTCGAGATAGTTGATTTTCACAGGGGTCATCGCGCGACGCGGCGCGTCGCTCACCGATTTCACGACGTCTGGATCAGAACTTGGTGGTTGTTCCTCTTTCAACTCGCGATCTGGCGGCACCAAGTCACGCGCAGCGAATCTCTCGAATAGTTCAATGAGGTCCGGCTCCTCCGCAATCCCCCGCCGAACAGCGGCTTCAAGACTCTCCTGGTAGTTCCATCGGGGCTTGTATCCGTCGATGTAGGGCAATCCCATCCGAATCATGACGGCGCTGATGTTCGGATGCTTGAACTCAACGGCCTTCGGGCTCCGTCTATCCAACTGAAGAACGAGTTCGCTGCGGGCGTCGGACTTCCGGTAGTCCCGACCTTCGAGTTCCGCCCGGAGCATCCTGAGGTACATCCGCACAGTGGCGTCGTTCTCCGCATCGCTCCAGTTCCTTCGATCCATGCTTTGAAGTTTAACCATCTGGTGCGCTTTCCCGCTGCGTTCCGAGGGCTTTGCGCCGAGGGTTTGCGGGCACGGGAGACTCCTGACATAACGGGAGCCGGAGACACCGAGCATGCTGCGCATCAAGGACGTGAAGGCCCGCGAAGTCATCGATTCCCGTGGAAATCCGACGGTCGAGGCCGAAGTTCGGCTCGACGGCGGAGCGGTCGGACGCAGCATCGTCCCGTCGGGGGCGTCGACCGGCGCGCACGAAGCGGTGGAACTCCGGGACGGCGGTTCCCGCTACCTCGGCAAGGGGGTCCTGAAGGCGGTCGAACACGTCACGGAAACGATCGCGCCGGCGTTGATCGGCAAGGACGCGTCCGACCAGAACGAGATCGACCGGGTGATGAACCAGTTGGACGGCACCCCCAACAAGGCGCGCCTCGGAGCGAACGCCATCCTCGCGTGCTCGACGGCGACGGCCCACGCGGCGGCGGCCGCCTACGGAATGCCCCTTTGGCGCTACCTCGGCGGGGCGAACGCCCGCGTGCTGCCCTTCCCCATGATGAACGTCATCAACGGGGGCGCCCATGCGGACAACACGGTCGACTTCCAGGAATACATGATCATGCCGACCGGGGCGCCGTCGTTCCGGGAAGCCCTGCGGTGGGGCGCGGAAGTCTTCCACAACCTGAAGAAGATCCTGAAGTCCCGCAAGATGGCGACCTCCGTCGGCGACGAGGGCGGGTTCGCCCCGAATCTGAAGTCGGACGTCGAAGCCCTCGACCTCCTCATGGAAGCCATCTCCGCTTCGGGCTTCACCCCGGGAAAACAGATCGAAATCGCCTTGGATTGCGCGGCTTCCGAGTTGTTCTCCGACGGGAAGTACGTCTTCAAGAAGTCCGGGGCCGGCACGAAGACGGTCGACGAAATGGTCGCCCTCTACGCGGACTGGTGCTCGAAGTACCCGATCCGGTCGATCGAAGACCCCCTCCACGAGGACGACTGGGCGGGTTGGGAGAAGATCACCCGGGCGCTCGGCGGGAAAGTGCAGCTGGTCGGCGACGACCTGTTCGTCACGAACGCCGCCCGATTGAAGCAGGGCATCGATCGCGGGGTGGCGAACGCCATTTTGGTGAAGATCAACCAGATCGGCACCCTGACCGAGACGTTCGAAACCGTGGAGATGGCCCGCCGCACCCGCTACGGCACGATCATCAGCCACCGATCGGGCGAATCCGAGGACACCACCATCGCGGACATCGCGGTGGCGCTCAACGCCGGGCAGATCAAGACGGGGTCGCTCTGCCGCACCGATCGCATCGCGAAGTACAACCAGCTGCTGCGGATCGAAGAAGAACTCGGCGACGCCGCCCATTACGGGTGGCGCTGAACGCCCACGTTCGTATAGACTCCGACCCCGATGACGGAATCCGAGCCGACGATCGCCGCGCAGGACCGGGATGAGGCACCGCTGGTGCTCATCCTGATCGCCCTTTTCGCCTTGGGTTTGATCGTCGCGGTCGGTGTGGTCTACCCGGCGAATTCCGAATATCGCCGGATGAAGGACCAGGAAAACCGCCTCCTCGACGAGAAGAAGGCGGCGCTCAAGGAACAGGAACGCCTGCAGACGCTCGCTCGGGAACTGCAGAAGAACCCGGAACTCGTCCGTCGGCAGCTGCAGGCGCAGGGGTACGGCCCCCCCGGGGCGGAGATCATCCGCCCGACGACCCGTCCGACGCCGGCCCCTCCGAAATAGTTCGAAGGGTCGAAGAATCGTCGCGGCGGCCCGAAATCGGCCCCGGTTTTGCCCGAACCTCCCGCCGTGCAGGCGGTTCGCCCCGCGGGGAATCACCGATATTTCGGTGCACCCACCGAACCGAGCCCGGGGCGCACGCCTTAACACGCGTTTTGCGGGGAGTTTTTCGTTTTCCGGTCCGTACCGGGGATAGTCTTCAAAGAGAAAGTCAAGTCGATCCGTAGAGAGGCCGATAAAGAGCTTCGTACGGATAGGAAATAGAAAAGCATGTCCATCATAGAGATCGAGGTCCGCGGGATCTCGACGCAAGGGTTCGAAGACGCTCGGCGGCAAGCCAATGAAACGGCCCGCACGACCTGCTCCACCGCCGTCGACATCGACGAGGTCAGCCGGTTCGTCGCGATCGACGCCGATCAGCGCCGTTTCGGCGTCACGCTCAAGGTGACCTGTCTCGCCCGCAAGGGCTGATCCCCACCTCATCGCCGCACGCGCCTTCGGGCCGCGCGGGAGAACGGGCCGCTTCGCCGTCGCGCGAGGCGGCCTGCTTCGTTTCATGAGGGGGTGGAGCGGGTTCCGTGGTGCCCGCGTAGGTACGATGAACCCCCATCGGCGACCCTTGGGGAAATCATTTCCATGACTGAAACCGGCGATCTGGCAACCGTTCAACGACTCGGCGCAGCGTTCCGCGACCTCAAGGCGGAAATCGGGAAGGTGATCGTCGGCCAGGACGACGTCCTCGACCAGCTGCTGATGGCGATCTTCGCCAAGGGCCACTGCCTCCTCGAAGGCGTGCCCGGCCTGGCGAAGACCCTCATGGTCTCCACCCTCTCGAAGACCATGACGCTGTCGTTCAAGCGGGTCCAGTTCACCCCGGACCTCATGCCGAGCGACATCACCGGCACGGAAGTGATTCAAGAAGACAAGGCCACGGGCACCCGCTCCTTCAAGTTCGTCGAAGGCCCGGTGTTCGCCAACGTGGTGTTGGCCGACGAAATCAACCGAACCCCGCCGAAGACGCAGGCCGCGTTGCTCGAAGCGATGCAGGAGCGTCAGGTGACGGTCGGCGGAAAGCGCCACGATCTGCCCGATCCGTTCTTCGTGCTCGCCACGCAGAACCCGATCGAACAGGAAGGCACCTACAGCCTCCCCGAAGCGCAGCTCGACCGCTTCATGTTCCTCGTGAAGGTCGGCTACCCGAACGCGGACGAAGAACTCCGCATCGTGCAGAGCACGACGTCCGTCGCGGGCGCGCCGCCGAAGCCGCTCCTTTCGGCGGACGACATCCGCACGCTTCAAGACATGGTGCGGCGCGTTCCCGTCTCGGACCACGTCGTGAAATACGCGGTCGAGTTCGCACGCCGCACGCGCAAGGATGGGCCCGACGCCCCGGACTTCGTGAAGCAGAACGTGGAATGGGGCGCCGGACCGCGCGCCAGCCAGTTCCTCGTTCTCGCCGCCAAGGCGCACGCCGTCCTCCACGGACGCACCTACGTTTCGGGCGCGGACATCCGCGCCGTGGCGAAGCCCGTGCTGCGCCACCGCATCCTGCTCTCCTACGGAGCGCAGGCGCAGAAGCGCGACTCCGACTGGATCATCGACCAACTCCTCGAAACGATCCCGCGCGCCGAAGCGGACCGTGCCGTCGGCTGAGCGCATGTCGACGCAGGGCGACGTCCTCGACCCGGCGGTCCTCGACCGCGTTGCCGGACTTGAACTGGCGGCGCGCAAAGTCGTCGAAGGATTCGTCACGGGCCGCCACGATTCTCCCTTCAAAGGGTCGTCGGTCGAATTCCGTCAACATCGCGAATACGCGGCGGGCGACGACCTCCGACGCCTCGACTGGAAGGTCTTCGCCAAGAAGGATCGCTTCTACGTGCGCGAGTACGAAGAAGAAACCAACGTGAAGGCGTACCTCGTGGTCGACACGAGTCGAAGCATGGCGTACGCGCCGGGCGACGGCTCGCGGCCGTCGAAGTTGCGCTACGCGAAACTGGTCGCGGCCTCGCTCGCGAAGCTCGTTTCCGACGCGCGCGATCTCGTCGCCCTCGCGCTTTGGGCGCACAAGGACACGAAGTTCATCCCGCCGAAGAACGGCGAAGGCCACGTGCACGAAATCGCGACGGCCCTCGCCGACGCGCAACCCGCCGACGCCGCCTCGGGCACCGATCTCGGCGCGTTGTTCGAAGAACTCGCAGCGAAGGTCCGGCACCGCTCGCTCGTCGTGATCCTTTCGGATCTCTTCGACGATCGCACGAAAGTGCTCGAAGGCTTGGCGCGCGTCGCCCAACGCGGTCACGACGCGATCGTGATGCACGTGCTCGACCCCGACGAACTGAACTTTCCCTTCGACCGCATGACGCGGTTCGAAGCGCTCGAAGCCGGACCGCTCCCCGTCACCGTCGACGCGCGCGCCCTTCGCGAGGCGTACCTCGCGGAGATGTCCGCCTTCACGAACGACATCCGCGCGCGCTGTCTCGCCGCGGGTGTGGATCACCTTCTTCTCGACACCGGCCAGGACCCGGGAACCGCGCTCGCGTCGTACCTCGCGCGCCGCCTCACGACACGCTGATGTTCGGACTACCCGCCATGCTCGGATGGTTGGCCGCGGCCGCGGTCCCCATCCTCATCCATCTCCTCACGAGACAGCGCTCGCAGCGCGTCGAATGGGGCGCGATGGAATTCCTCATGCGGGCGGTGAAGAAGCAGCAGCGACGCGTGCGCCTCGAAGATCTGTTGTTGCTTCTCCTTCGAGTCGCCGCGGTCTTGATGCTCATCTTGGCGTTGGCCGAACCGCGCCTCGAAAAGGCGGGATTGCTCGGAGGCCCGGAAGAGCGTCGCGAGGTGGTCCTCGTCGTCGACACGTCGTTCAGCATGGCGTTCCG
>JAFMJN010000164.1 GCA_017853435.1 Planctomycetota bacterium
CTCACCACCACCGCATCCAGGCACTGGAAAACTGATTGCGGCGAGAATGAACGGATTGAGAGCAAGCCACCACCCCCAGGTATTCGACACTGAGGGGCATGGAATCCACACTGGTGCTAGTGCGCCATCTTGGCCCTTCAGGTCGAGGGTGCCGAAGATGTTGACGTCGCCCGTGCACTTGATGACGAGCGGATTCGGGCCGCGCGCGGTCACGGTGACGCCCGCGGGAATCGTGAACGACGTGTAGTTGAAGATGCCGCCGTTGACGGTTGTGTCGATCAGCACGTTCGACGAGGGATTGAAGACGCCGTCGGAGCCGTTGCCGACGTCGAGGACGATCGTGTAGCGGAACACGTTCGACAACGTCGCGACCCCCGCCGTAGATGCGGCGACGAGCGTCGCGTATCCCGGCGTCGCCGTATTCGGAATGATTCCCACGTACGACGTCGGCGACTGCGCCAACGCGATGCACGGGACGCCGTTCAAATAGACCGTGGTGCCGTTGCCGAGTCCTTGACCCGTCAGCGTGAAGATCCCGCCACCGGTGATCGGTGCGTGGTCCGGCGACACCGACGCGATGATCGGGGCGGAGTTGCCGAGGTAGGTGAAGCCGTCGGCGAGCACCGCGCTGCCTCCGACGATCGTGCTGACGGTGATGTCCGCCGACGCACCGGGGGTCCCCGGAGGAATCGTTCCGAGAATCAACGTCGGGGTTGCGATCACGGGGTTCATGAGCGGTGTCGATCCGACGCTGACCGTCGTTCCACCGGGAAGGAAGTTGGTCCCGGTGATCGCGACCTGCGTTCCGCCCGCCGCGGGGCCGGAGTTCGGCGTGACGCCGGTGATCGTCGGAGCGAGGAGCGGATCGGCGATCGTGAAGTGGGTGCCGTTCGTCTTCGAGAGTCCGTAGGGCGAGGCCGGGTCGAAGTAGACCCCTTGGAACCACCACGACGTCCCGATGAGGCTCGACAAGAACGGGATGCTGAACGTCATCGAGACGTTGCCCGACGTATCGAGGGCGGGAACCGCCGGGAACCCGGGAATCGCCCCGGCGATGAGAATCGGCGGGTAGCCGAGCTCGAATGTGCCGAGCGGAGCAAGCACCGTGGGACCGGGGTTGTCGCTCGCGGCGAGAATGTACGGCTGATTCGGGACACCGTGCATCGACAGCGTCACCTGATTCAGCAGCGCCGGAGTTCCGGAGTAGTTCAACGACTGGGCGCAGAGTCCCGCGACCCACACGCTCGCGATCACCAACAGTCTTGCCGTCGACATCTTCATGACATGTCCTCGCTCGCGCATGAATGCCGAAAGTCGGTCATCCCGCGCTGATGCATGACTACCCTATCGCCCCCCGGGGACAGTCAATGACGTCTGCTCAGGAGAAACTCCCGCAGAAGAGAAACACCGTTCCGCTCGCCGACGACCACCCATGAAATTTGGCCGAAGTCTGACGACCTAAATGGCCGACCTGACTCGGCTTGAGGATTCCCTTCGTCATTCACGCATCGGCGACTTCACGGATCATTGCGCGCGTCCGGAGGCTAGTTCCGAAAGGTCGACGTCCAGTCGCGCAGGATGCGGCAAGTCTCATCCAAAGTGAGTCGCGCCCCCCAAAACATCGGGGCGATGCTCTCGTAGGCTCGCTCTACAACGGCGCGACGAGCGGGATCCGCGAGAGAAAGAGACGGGTCGTCGGGCATCGGCATCGCGGTCAGGTCACCGTCTTCCACCATATTCGTCGCAAGCTGATGCGCGGATAGTCCGATTGGGGGCAGGCGAGGAATCTCTCTGACGATGCGGGCTGCATCCTCGTAGTGGCGCACGAAGCGGTCGGCATCGACCGGATCCCTCGAGTAACGTCGCGCGAGAGCGTCGAGTTTCTCGAGAAGTGTCACGAGGGGGTGGACGCATCGCACCGCCCGTGGACGATTGTCCACGAACTCGTCAATGACGCCGAGTTTGATCATCTGTTCATGCACGAACGAGGTGATAGGTCGAACGACGTATGGAACAACTCTCGCGCGTCCGATTTCGAAACGAACCGAGGGGGCCATCGACGTTGGCAGATCCCCGATGAAGACTCCCGGATAACGCCCCGTGTAATCCCCGCCGCGGGCGTACTTGTCGGCACGTCCGAGATCTCGCTCCACGATGATCGATGGGATCTTGAACACATCCGTCAACGCTTCGAAGAAAGCGCGGCGGGCCCCCACGGGTCCGCTTCTCGTGCTGGTCCAATTGCCAACGGGCGGCAAACCTACATCTGCCCCACCTTCGACCATCAGGTCGAGGTCTTCGGAAAATCGCTCAATAATCCCGAAGCCCTTCGAAAGGCTCGTCCCTCCCTTGAACCAAATTTGCAATCCACACTCGTGGAGCGCCCAAAGCGCATGCGTAATCCAGTAGTCCTTTTCGACGAGCGCGCGACCGATCCCGGTTGTGTCCGCGGTTTGAGTCAGGAGTACCGCGAATTCGGGGTCTTCATGAACGAACTTCATCCGGCGGCGGAGACCTCCGACAAGGATTCCTCGATGACCGCGAGGGTCGACTTCGTACCGAACTCCCGCGCCGTGTCGCGAAGGAGTTCCCGGTGCAACCTTCCGCGACGAAGAGCGGAAACAAGACCTGAGCGCAACTCCTGTAGCGCGACCCCCGCCATGTCGTGATGTTCCAGAAGATCGACGACGTACCACTCGGCGGAAGGTCTCTTGGGAAAGCGGACGCGACGCAGGAGAAAGCGCCGACCACACAATCGAAACTCTCCGCTTCGACGCCGGTTGTACACAAGCGTTACGGCGAACATGGCGGTGGACCCAAGCCCAAGGGCATTCCAGTACGGCGGGCCCGTAAACACGAACGCGTCGCCGCCCAAGAAAGCCCGCATGAGCGCCTCATCGGACGCGGGGGCAAGACCGAATCGGGTTTTCACGGGCGCATAGAAAAGCCCGTGCGCGGCCTCTTTCAACTTGCCCTCGTCGACCAGACGGCGCGCGAGTCGCGTAGGGTTTGCGCTCCATCGGCGCAGGTCCCGCGTCCGGTAAGCACGTCCGGGTTCAAATCTGGGTTGTACTAGGGCGGGCATGATTCTAAGTGTATGAAATTTTCCGAATAAAACATACCATAATTATCGGCGAATCGCAACTGCAACCTGCGCTCGGACAAGTAGAACACGATCCGAGCCCGGTGAGAATATGGGGGCTATTTCGGAGAAAGATCGCCGTGCGGCGAGGTCCGGGTGATTGGTTCGTGGGCGTCGCGAGCGCCGTGGAAGCGGATCAGCGAACGTTGCGACAGGCGGCGATGAATCGCTCGACGAGATCGAGGCCGAGCGGTCCGGACGGAGTCCGCTCGGGATGCCACTGAACGCCGAGGCGGAAGGCGTGCGAAGGATCGGCGACGGCTTCGATCAATCCGTCGGGTGACCGCCCGACGATGGTCAGGCGTCCCGCGTCGGTCATCGCTTGTCGATGGTGGGAAGTGACGACGCCGGAACCCAGCGTTCCCTCGACCGCGTGCGGCTTGTTGCCGTGATGATCGGCGGCCGTCGGAAACGCGTCGGGCAGGTGTTGATCCATCACCCCGCCCGAATGAAGCGTCATCATCTGCATGCCGAGGCAGATGCCGAACACGGGAAGATGCGGAAACTCTTCGAGGGCGTCGAGAAGCGCCACTTCGTTGGCTTGGCGATCTTCATGAACCGGAGTCGCCTTCGGATGGGTCGCGACGCCGAAGGCTTCCATGATCGGATCGTCGCCGCCGGTGAGCAAAAGTCCGTCGACGCGCGCGAGCCACTCCGTCGCCGCTGCGCGAGCGATGGGCGTCGGGCGCCCACGATCGCGCCCTTCACCGGAAGCGCCGCGCGGAGGGGCGAGCAACACCGGGACCCCTCCCGCCGCGCGGATCACCGCTTCGTAGTTGCGGCGTAGCGAGACGCGGTCGGCGTCGACGTCGGCGGCGATCCCGATGAGTGGGCGTGTCACCCGATCACCCGAGGAAGGGGTAGCGCCAGTCCTTCGGCGGAACGAACGTTTCCTTCATCGTGCGGGGCGACACCCAGCGAAGAAGGTTGAGTTTGCTTCCGGCTTTGTCGTTCGTACCGGAGGCGCGGGCACCACCGAAGGGCTGCTGGCCGACGACGGCGCCGGTCGGCTTGTCGTTGATGTAGAAGTTGCCCGCGGTGTGACGCAACGCCTTCGCCATCGCGACCAACGCGGTTCGATCTTGGGCGAAGATCGCGCCGGTCAATGCATACGGCGCGCTCTCGTCGCACGCCTTCAGCGTTTCGGCGATCTTCGCATCTTCGTAGACGTAGACGGAAAGCACCGGGCCGAAGATCTCTTCGCACATGGTGCAGTACTTCGGCGACTTGGCGAGGAGCACGGTCGGCTCGACGAACCAACCCTTCGAATCGTCGCATCGACCACCGAGGATCACTTCGCAGTCGTTCGACGCGCGCGCGGCGTCGATGTAGCCCTTGATGCGGCGGAACGACTTCTCGTCGATCACGGCGTTGACGAAGTTGGAGAAGTCTTCGGTGCCCCCCATCTTCATCTCGGACATCATCGCCGCGATTTCTTCGCGTACCTTCGGCCACAGAGATGCGGGGATGAAGGCGCGACTCGCCGCCGAGCACTTCTGCCCTTGGTATTCGAAGGCTCCGCGCACCAGCGCGACCGAAAGCGCACGGACGTCGGCGGACGGGTGAGCGAAGACGAAGTCCTTGCCGCCCGTCTCCCCGACGATCCGGGGATAGCTGCGGTAGTTCGAAAGGTTGTTGCCGATGGACGCCCACAGGTGATTGAAGGTTGCCGTCGATCCGGTGAAATGAAGCCCGGCGAAATCGCGGTGCGCCACCGCGGGGCCGCCGACTTCGGGGCCGGGGCCCATCACCATGTTGATCACGCCGTCGGGGAGGCCCGCCTCGCGGAACAACGCGAGCGTGTAGTGGGCGGCGAGCGCCGCGGTGGAAGCGGGCTTCCACACGACGGTGTTGCCCATGAGGGCGGGCGCGGCGGGGAGATTGCCGCCGATGGCGGTGAAGTTGAACGGCGAAATCGCGAGCACGAAGCCTTCGAGGGGGCGGTACTCCAGGCGGTTCCACATGCCGGGGCCGGAGATCGGCTGCTCGGCGTAGATCTGCGACGCGAAGTGCACGTTGAAGCGGAGGAAGTCGGCGAGTTCGCACGCCGCGTCGATTTCGGCTTGGAAGGCGTTCTTGCTCTGCCCGAGCATGGTGGCCGCATTCAGCGTCGCTCGCCACGGACCCGCGAGGAGATCCGCCGCCTTGAGGAACACGGCGGCGCGGTCCTCGAACGCCATCTCGCTCCAAGCGTTCCACGCGGAGCCCGCCGCGGCGATGGCCGCGCGCGTCGTGGATTCGTCGCCTTCGTGGAAGTGGCCGAGCACATGCCGATGGTCGTGCGGCTTCGTGACCTTGCCCGTGCGTCCGGTGCGGACTTCCTTGCCGCCGATCACCATGGGGATGTCGACGACTTCGTTCGACATCGATGCGACGCGCGCTTCGAGCGTCGCACGCTCCTTCGTGCCGGGGGCGTAGGAGTTGATGGGTTCGTTCACCGGCGTCGGAATCACGAAATGCGCGTTGGCCATGCGGGAACTCTATCAGCGCGCGCGACGGTTCGACTAGGATGCCCGCATGCGCGGTTTCCTACTCATGGTGTCGGCGGCGCTGCTCGTTTCGGCGGCGTCGGCGGTCCCCCACGACGATCCACCGACACGGCGCGGGCCACCCCTTTGCGGTATCGACGTGTGGGCGCGCGACGGCGTGCCCGCCGCTCTGAAGGGGAAAAGGTTCGGCCTCGTCACGAACGTGACGGGACGGACGTTCGACGGCAAGGCCACGGTCGACGTCCTTCGTGGGATGCCCGACGTCAAACTGGTCGCGCTCTTCGGTCCGGAACACGGCATCCGATCGGACGTGGACGCACACGTGCCCGACGCGGTGGATCCGCCGACCGGACTTCCAGTGTGGTCGCTCTACGGGAAACGCCGCAAGCCCGACCCCGATCACCTGAAGGACGTGGACGTCCTCGTCTACGACATTCAGGACATCGGTACGCGGTTCTACACGTACATCTCGACGATGGGGCTTTGCATGGAAGCGGCGGCCGCGGCGAAGATCCCCTTCGTCGTCCTCGATCGCCCGAATCCCATCGCCCCCGCGGGCGTCGGCGGACCGATACGCGATGCCGACAAGGAGTCATTCACCGCGTGGCACACGCTTCCCGTGATGCACGGGATGACCGTCGGCGAACTCGCCACGATGTTCAACGCCGAACGCGGCATGAAGGTCGACCTCACCGTCGTGCGCTGCGAGCGATGGAACCCCGACACGTGGCACGACGAACAAGGCTGCGAATGGGTGAACCCGTCGCCGAACATCCGCCG